>NZ_MJXM01000038.1:0-1585 GCF_001762775.1 Campylobacter sp. BCW_6464
TTACTCATCTCATTTACGCATTTTTCAATGCAATCAAGCTCTAAATAATCATCAGAATCTAAAAAGTGAATAATATTATTAGGTAAATCTTGAATTATAAAATCATTAATATTTTTAAGCTTTGTTTGGATTATATTTTTACTAAGTTTTGTAAAGTTTTTATTTATTTCTTCTTTTGCAAGTTCTTTAGTATTGTTTTTAAAAGCATTTGTGCTTTTGTAGCTTACAATATTATCTTCATTTTCAAAAAATTCTCTTAATTTTGTATCTTTGATAAATTCTAAACCCGCATTTCTAGCTGAACTTAAACCACCATTTTCTTTTATAATAAGAAAAATTCTTTCATCTTTTTTAGTATATTCTTTAGCGATATTTAAGCTATTATCAGTGCTTCCATCATCGACTAAAATAATATCTAAATTTTTATAGGTTTGATTTATGACGCTTTTTAAACACTCATCTAGGTATTTTTCCACATTATAGATTGGGATTATGATAGAAACAAAAGAAACATTCATATACACCTTCTTTGTTTTTTAAAGATTATATAAAATAGAAAATAAAAAAATAATTATATATTAATAATAATATTAAAAATTTTATAATATAAAATTAACTTTTTTTTGAATTTAAAAAAATAGATGAAAGAAACAATAATTTAATTAATCTATAATATTAAACACTAGACAATTATAAATTACTTATAATTTTAACTTTTTTTTCATATGAAATCCAATTTTTATTATTTTATAATAATATTTATTAATAAAATGCAATCTATATTTACAATCTAAAATTTCAATATTTAAAAAATATAAATAATATTTTTTAACATTCAAATTAATTTTAGAATTTCTTATAAGTTTTAAAATTTTTTCACAATCTGCCAATTTTTCATCCACTTTATCTAAATTTGTTATAGAATTATCATTAACAATATAATAATAACCAACGTATTCGATTGATTTTATCTTCTCATTAATCAACAAAGCAAAAACAAATAAATCCTCTGCAAAAATTAAATTATAATTTTGAAAAGATAATAATATTTGTTTTAAATAAAAATCTTTTTTTACAATTAAATTACACAAATTCCAAGGTGTAAATTGCTTTTTTTTGATAATTTTCAAGTATTCTTGCCAATTTTTCCATTTTGCTGAAAAAATTTCATAGTTATTTTTATTTATTTTTACATATGAAAAAGATAGCAATACATATTCATTTATATTTTCCATTGCTATTTTACAAATATCAAGCTCTAAATAATCATCAGGATCTAAAAACATCAAATACTCACTATTTGAATGTTTAACACCATTATTTCTGGCTGCAAAGGTGCCTAGGTTTGTTTTATTATGGATTATTTTTATTCTTGTATCTTTTTTGGCATATTCTTTAGCTATTTCTATACTTTTGTCATTTCCACAATCATCCACAACGATTATTTCTATATCTTTAAAGGTTTGATTTATGCAACTTTCCAAAGCTCTTGCTATATATTTTTCTACATTATAGGTGGGTACAATTATTGAAATTTTAGACATTATTTTTCTTAAAAAGTTTTTTAGGATGGCGCAAATAAAAT
>NZ_MJXM01000039.1:0-3342 GCF_001762775.1 Campylobacter sp. BCW_6464
TTACTCATCTCATTTACGCATTTTTCAATGCAATCAAGCTCTAAATAATCATCAGAATCTAAAAAGTGAATAATATTATTAGGTAAATCTTGAATTATAAAATCATTAATATTTTTAAGCTTTGTTTGGATTATATTTTTACTAAGTTTTGTAAAGTTTTTATTTATTTCTTCTTTTGCAAGTTCTTTAGTATTGTTTTTAAAAGCATTTGTGCTTTTGTAGCTTACAATATTATCTTCATTTTCAAAAAATTCTCTTAATTTTGTATCTTTGATAAATTCTAAACCCGCATTTCTAGCTGAACTTAAACCACCATTTTCTTTTATAATAAGAAAAATTCTTTCATCTTTTTTAGTATATTCTTTAGCGATATTTAAGCTATTATCAGTGCTTCCATCATCGACTAAAATAATATCTAAATTTTTATAGGTTTGATTTATGACGCTTTTTAAACACTCATCTAGGTATTTTTCCACATTATAGATTGGGATTATGATAGAAACTGATCTATAAAACATTTCATTCCTTAACATGATAAAAACTAAATTATACATAAATTAATTTAAAATTTAAAAATATAAAGTTATAATTTTTTAAAATATATTGGGAAATCAATAGTGAATCTAAAGCAAATAAGCGTTATTATCATCGTAAAAAATGCAGAGCAAACCTTGCTTGAGTGTTTAAATTCTTTAAAAAGTTTTGATGAAATTATTTTACTTAACAATGAAAGTAGCGATAATACCCTAAAAATAGCTAATGAATTTAAAAAAGATTTTACTAATTTACACATTTATCACAGTGCTTTTATAGGCTTTGGAGCCTTAAAAAATCTTGCTTTAAGCTATGCAAAAAATGATTGGATTTTAAGCATTGATGCTGATGAAGTGCTTGAAAATGAATGTATCAACGAACTTAAAAGCTTAGAATTTAAAAAAGAAGATATCATCGCACTTAGTCGCAAAAATCTCTATAAAGGCGAATGGATAAAGGCTTGTGGTTGGTCGCCTGATTATGTTTTAAGAATTTTTAACAAAAATTTCACTCGTTTTAATGATAATTTAGTGCATGAAAGTCTTATTTTACCAAGCAATGCTAAAAAAATTCATCTTAAAAATGGATTAAGGCATTATGCTTGTAATGGAATAGAAAGTATGATTTATAAAATGAATCTTTACACTAGCTTTTCCGCAAAAGAAAAACTCAAACAAGGTAAAAAAGCAAGTATTTTTGGGGCAATTTCACGCTTTTGGCTGACTTTTATAAAAGATTATTTTTTTCGCGGTGGTGTAAAATATGGCTATAAAGGTTTTGTTATAGCCCTTTTAAACGCAAATGGAGCTTTTTTTCGCTATATGAAACTTTACGAGCTAAATCATGAAAAAAATTAATATTTTTTTAAAAGATATCACTGAAAGCGGCGGCGGAGAAAGAGTTTGCGTTAATCTTGCCAATGCTTTTTCTAAAAAATATGAAGTTGAAATTTTTAGCTTTTATAAAAGCTTTGAACAACCTGCTTATGAGCTTTATAAAAATATAAAAATTTCTTATCTTAGTAATCAAAATTTTTATCATGCAAATAAAATTAAAAAAATCTTTTTAAAAACTTTTTATCGTTATTTTTTATCACTTTTAATCATTTTAAAATTTAAAAATGTAAAAAATGGCATTCTTTTAGCTAATGATGGATATTTTTTACCTTTTTTTAAAAATAAAAAACTTAAATATTTTAGAATTTGGCATATCAAAGCTCCAAAAAAGAAAAAAAAGATTTTTGACTATTTTGATACACTCATCATACTTTCAGCTAAAGAAATTGAGAAGTGGCAAAAATGGCATAAAAATATACAAGTAATTCCAAATTTTCTCTCTTTTATATCTTCAAAAACAAGTAATTTATCACAAAAAGTCGTACTTAGCGCGGGAAGATTTACTAAAGAAAAGGGTTTTTTAAGGCTCATTGATATTTGGGAAATAGTGCAAAAAGATGGAAATTTTAAAGAATGGAAGCTTCATATCGTAGGAGATGGGCTTTTAAAAGAAGAAATACTTCATAAAATACAAGCTAAAAAATTAGAACATTCTATTGTTTTGTTACCTTTTAATAAAAATATAGAAGAAGAATACTTAAAAGCAAGTATTTATGTAATGGCTAGTTATTTTGAAGGTTTTGGAATGGTTTTAGCTGAAAGTGCAAACTATGCAATTCCAAGCATTGCTTTTGATATCAATACCGGCCCAAGCGATATTATAGATAATAAAAAAAGTGGGTTTTTAATAGAAGATGGAAATTTACAAGAATTTGCAAATAAGCTTAAAATATTAATGCAAGATGAAAGTCTAAGGGAAAAATTTGGCATAAATGCCAAAGAAAAAGTGCAAAAAGATTTTAGCCAAGAGGCCATTATACAAAAATGGAATGAAATTATTTCACTTTAAAAAACAATTTGGCAAAAATTAATTTAACTTTATACAATTTTTTTAAAAATTTATATTTAAAATAATTTATTTCTTTATTATTAAATAAAAATTTTAAAATATCAATTTGTAAATAAATCAAGACATATGACTTTAAATTTTCTTTAAGAATTTTATTTTCTTTTATATATTTTAAAATATATAAATAATCATCTAAACAATCCTGAATTTTCTCTTTATTTTTTCGTCGCTTAGTGATCGAAAAAGAATTATCTACATAATTATACAAATACAAATCAACTTGCAAGTATCCATCATCATTTAAATTGTTTATCAAGAAAAAAAACGCAAGCATATCTTCAGCTACAAGGAGTTTTTTATCTATTGCAAAAAGCTCTTTTAGTGAATCCAAGTAAAAATCCTTTTTTACAAACAGAGTACAAATATTCCAATAAATTCCTTTAAATTCTTCTAAATTTTTAAGTGTATCTTTAAATATTGATTTTAATTTAATTCCATTGCTAATATAAGTAAAAGAAAATTGGCATATTTTATAAGTATTTATTAAGAGGATTAATTTTTCGCAAGCATTAAGCTCTAAATAATCATCAGGATCTAAAAACATCAAATACTCACTATTTGAATGTTTAACACCATTATTTCTGGCTGCAAAGGTGCCTAGGTTTGTTTTATTATGGATTATTTTTATTCTTGTATCTTTTTTGGCATATTCTTTAGCTATTTCTATACTTTTGTCATTTCCACAATCATCCACAACGATTATTTCTATATCTTTAAAGGTTTGATTTATGCAACTTTCCAAAGCTCTTGCTATATATTTTTCTACATTATAGGTGGGTACAATTATTGAAATTTTAGACATTATTTTTCTTAAAAAGTTTTTTAGGATGGCGCAAATAAAAT
>NZ_MJXM01000040.1:0-1483 GCF_001762775.1 Campylobacter sp. BCW_6464
GTTTCTATCATAATCCCAATCTATAATGTGGAAAAATACCTAGATGAGTGTTTAAAAAGCGTCATAAATCAAACCTATAAAAATTTAGATATTATTTTAGTCGATGATGGAAGCACTGATAATAGCTTAAATATCGCTAAAGAATATACTAAAAAAGATGAAAGAATTTTTCTTATTATAAAAGAAAATGGTGGTTTAAGTTCAGCTAGAAATGCGGGTTTAGAATTTATCAAAGATACAAAATTAAGAGAATTTTTTGAAAATGAAGATAATATTGTAAGCTACAAAAGCACAAATGCTTTTAAAAACAATACTAAAGAACTTGCAAAAGAAGAAATAAATAAAAACTTTACAAAACTTAGTAAAAATATAATCCAAACAAAGCTTAAAAATATTAATGATTTTATAATTCAAGATTTACCTAATAATATTATTCACTTTTTAGATTCTGATGATTATTTAGAGCTTGATTGCATTGAAAAATGCGTAAATGAGATGAGTAAAGATGATATAGATATTTGCACACATAATATTAAAGAATTTCTTGAAGAAGGTCAAGTATTTAGACAAAAAGCAGAATGTGATATTTATTTAAATTGTAAATACGCTAAAAATATCAGTGGGATTGATTTTTTTAAAAAGAATGATATTTGCGAGTTTTATTTTGCTTGGCAAGGAGCTTTTAGGGCAAGTTTATTAAATGTCTATAAGCTTCGTTTTACTTATGGGATTTATCATGAAGATCATGATTTTGGAACTATATTATTCTTAAGCGCTAAAAAGATAACTTGTATTAAAGAAGAGTTGTTAATTTATAGAATTCGAGCTAATTCTATAATAAAAAGTGAAAAAGAAAAAATAATTCCTAAAAATATGCCTTTTTATTTAGAGTCTTTAAGAGATTATTTTGATGATTATTCTAAGCTTAGAGCTTATTTTAAGGCTTATTGTATGTGTAAGATTGGAGTCAATATCCTACTTTTTTGCAAAGAAAGCAGGATATTAAATGAAAAATTAGCAAATAAGATATTTTTACATTATATTCATTATTATATTGAGCAATATTATCCTTTAAATTATCTCAATATAAAGGCTTTATTTTCTTCAGTCGGTATCAATTTAAGATTTTTTAGATTTAGATTACTATTTAGATTTTATTTGCGCCATCCTAAAAAACTTTTTAAGAAAAATAATGTCTAAAATTTCAATAATTGTACCCACCTATAATGTAGAAAAATATATAGCAAGAGCTTTGGAAAGTTGCATAAATCAAACCTTTAAAGATATAGAAATAATCGTTGTGGATGATTGTGGAAATGACAAAAGTATAGAAATAGCTAAAGAATATGCCAAAAAAGATACAAGAATAAAAATAATCCATAATAAAACAAACCTAGGCACCTTTGCAGCCAGAAATAATGGTGTTAAACATTCAAATAGTGAGTATTTGATGTTTTTAGATCCTGATGATTATTTAGAGCTT
>NZ_MJXM01000041.1:0-183924 GCF_001762775.1 Campylobacter sp. BCW_6464
GTTTCTATCATAATCCCAATCTATAATGTGGAAAAATACCTAGATGAGTGTTTAAAAAGCGTCATAAATCAAACCTATAAAAATTTAGATATTATTTTAGTCGATGATGGAAGCACTGATAATAGCTTAAATATCGCTAAAGAATATACTAAAAAAGATGAAAGAATTTTTCTTATTATAAAAGAAAATGGTGGTTTAAGTTCAGCTAGAAATGCGGGTTTAGAATTTATCAAAGATACAAAATTAAGAGAATTTTTTGAAAATGAAGATAATATTGTAAGCTACAAAAGCACAAATGCTTTTAAAAACAATACTAAAGAACTTGCAAAAGAAGAAATAAATAAAAACTTTACAAAACTTAGTAAAAATATAATCCAAACAAAGCTTAAAAATATTAATGATTTTATAATTCAAGATTTACCTAATAATATTATTCACTTTTTAGATTCTGATGATTATTTAGAGCTTGATTGCATTGAAAAATGCGTAAATGAGATGAGTAAGAGTGATTTGGATATTTGTGTGCATTCTTATGTAAAATATGATGAAACAAAGAAAGAAATGAAAAAAGATATCCACTTTGAATTTCCAAAAAAATTAAAAAATATATTTTATTATGATTATGCTTTGGATATTTTATATATAAATAACATTTATTTTTTTTGTTTTGCTTGGCAAGGATCCTTTAATGCAAATATCTTAAATAAGTATAGATTGCGTTTTACTCATGGGGTTTATTATGAGGATACAGATTTTGGCGTATTGCTTTTTTCTTTGGCGAAAAAACTTATTTATTTGGATTATTGTGGTTTAATTTACAGGGTTAGGGAAAATTCTATAACTTCGAGCGAAAACAACCAAATACCTGAAAAATTACCAGATTTTTTGCAAACTTTGAGAAAATATTATGACAATTACAATGAATTAAGAAAGTATTTTAAAATTTTTTGTTTTGCAACTAATGCTTTAAATATTTGGAATTTTTTTAATGAAAAATCTAATCTAGATATTAATTTTCAAAAAAATATAAGAAATTTTTTCAAAACTATATTATACAACTTATGGATGTATTTAAAATTTCAATAGATGACGATCCCTACGAGGTTAAAAAGATATGGAAACAAATAAAAATTTCAAAAAGACAACATATTTTAAAATTATTGAAAGATATTTTAAGACATCCTAGGAAAATAAAAAATATAAAAAATTTATTTTATTTATAAATTTCCTCATTATAACTTGCAAAGCGTCTATGGAAAAAAAAGTATTCCCAAGGTCTTTTTTTAATCATTTCTTCGCAACTTTGTGCTTGATAAAGTGTCAGTTCTTCTAAGCTTGCATTTTGAGAATCTTTTGCTTTAAAAAACTCTATGCAAAATTTACCACCTTCTTTATAGCCATAAACAGGGATGATCAAAGCATTGCTTCTTTGTGCGATAAGGCTTGCTCCCATTTGATAATTCACTTCTTTGTTAAAAAATTTTAATCTTACACTTTCTTTTTCTGCGCAGTCTTGATCGGTTAAAATTCCTAAAGTTCGCCCCTTTTTTAGGGCACTTAGCATTTGTCTTATACCGCCTTTTTTGTCGATAAGCTCTATGTCAAATTGAGTACGACTTTGGCTTAAAATTTCATACATAACTTCGCTTTTTAACTTTTTTCCTACTATGGAAATCGCACCATATTTAGCTGCATAAGCAAGGCTTAAAATTTCCCAGTTTCCATAGTGTGCAGTTGTGAAGATAATAGGACGCTTTAAAGCTAGAGCGTCTATAAGTAAATTTTCATTGATAAAATTTACCTTATTGAGAATTTTTTCTTTGGTGGTGTTTTGATTTTGTAAACAATCAATTCCAAATTGAGCAAAATTTTCATAAATTTTCAAAGATAGTTTATAGCGTTCTTTTTGAGTGTATTGAGGGAAGCAGATTTGCAAATTTGTATCGATGATCTTGCGATGTTTTTTATTAAGATAAAAAGTGATTCTTGCTACAATTAAAGCTAAAAAATGCAAGATGCACTCAGGCATAAAAGTAACAAAAAATTTCAAAATATAATAAAGACTAAGATATATTCTATCGCTATTTTTCATTAAGTAAGCCTTTGGCAAGTTTGAAGATATCTTCTTCTTCTATGCGCGTGATACAAAAATCACTTTTATCGATATGCTTGGCATTTTGGATTTTTTTACCTGCGTCAATGATTTTATTGATATGAGTTTGAAAAGCATTGCGGTAGCTTGGTGTTGCTCCAAAAATCGTAATAGATGCTTTGTTTAAAGCAAAAGCTAAATGTGTTGGACCGCTATCATTTCCTATGATTAAATTCATCATTTTTGTAAAAACCATTAGCTCTTCAAGACTGAATTTTGGCGCTAATTCTATATGTGTTTCATCAGTACCACTAAGATTTAAAACCTCTTTAGCAAATTCATATTCTTTTACATTTCCCCAAGCGAGCCAAATTTTTGCTTGTTGAAATTCATTGATTAAAAGTTTGCAAAGTATAGCAAGTTTGGTTTTAGGATAGATTTTATTTTCTACGCTTGAACCTACATGTATGAGTATGTTTTTTTCGTTTTTATCGAGTTTGAGTTTATTATTTAAGAGTTGTTTTAAATTTTCATCTACGCTAAAAATATCTTGTTTAAAGGCTAAATTTTTGACATTAAAATCAGTATTTAACATAAAGGAGGTAAGACTTAAGTATCTTACAAATACATTTTCATTGTAATCTAACTCAAGTTTTTGGTTATAGAAATTATGAGCAAAACTTTCTTTAAGGCTATTTTTATCAAAACCAAAATTATTTCTACTTAAAATTCGACTTACAATAGCAGATTTTATAAGCCCTTGTAGATCTATTACTGCATTATAGTTGTTTTTTCTTGCTTTAAGAAGAATTTTTAGGCTTTTTAAAATTTTTTTGTCTTTTAAGGGTAGGGCATAGAGTTTGTCTATGAAAGGATGGTTTTTAAGTATGCCTTCAAATTTTTCATCTACAAACCAATGAATTTCTATATCTTTTTTAAAATTTTTGATAAATTGCAAAACCACGGCACTTTGGATAATATCGCCAAGTGCTGACAAACGAACAATTGCTATTTTCATTAAAAGCCTAATATTTTAAAATTTTTGCTATGATTTTAGCGAAATTATTTAAAAAAAGGTTAAAAATGGCAAAAAATGAAGGTTATATTTGTGTTTTTGATTGTGAGAGTGTGCCAGATGTTGAGCTTATCCGCAAAACTTTAGGTTTTGAAGGAAGTGATTTAGAGGTAAGTTTGAAAGCACTTCAGTGGCAAAAAGAACAAAGTGGGAGTGAGTTTTTGCCTTTGCCTTACCATAAAATCATCAGTATTTGTGCGGTTTTAAGCGATAATTTTGGAAAATTTATCAAAGTAAATAAAATTGATGGGCAAAATGAAAAAGAAATGATTGAGAATTTTTTTAATTTTATAGAAAATTATGAGCCAAAATTAGTCAGCTTTAATGGTAAAAATTTCGATATGCCTGTTCTTGTTTTAAGGGCTTTAAAATACAATTTAAAAGCAGCAACTTATTTAGATACTCAAAGCGATAAATGGAATAATTATAAAACAAGATTTTCAGAATTAAAACATTGTGATTTATTAGAATCCTTAGGATCTAATGGGCGTGGAATAAAGCTTGATACACTTTGCTCTATGGTGGGTTTGCCAGGAAAATATGATGTGCATGGCGATGAGGTGATGAAACTTTTTTATGAAAATGAACTTGAAAAAATTCACGAATATTGTGAAAGTGATGTTTTAAATACCTATATGCTTTTTTTAAAATATGAACTTATTAAAGCTAATGTTAGTGAAGAAGATTATGTTGATTTTCTTTCTTATATGAGAGATTTTTTGCGTGAAAAAAAATCAGATCGTTCTTATACAGAAGTTTTTGCAAAAGCTTGTGAGAGTGAAATTTCAAAAGTTCGATCTTAAGTATTTAAGAAAATATATTAAAATTTATTTTTGACATTTTTAGAAAAAAGGAATGATGATGAAAATTCTTATTAGTGGTGGTGCAGGTTATATAGGTTCTCATACTTTAAGACAATTTTTAAAAATAGATCATGAAATTTGTGTTTTAGATAATCTTTCTAAGGGTTCTAAAATCGCAATAGAAGATTTGCAAAAAATAAGAGCTTTTAAATTTTTTGAACAAGATTTAAGTGATTTTCAAGGCGTAAAAGCATTGTTTGAGAGAGAAAAATTTGACGCTATTGTGCATTTTGCAGCGAGTATTGAAGTTTTTGAAAGTATGCAAAATCCTTTAAAATATTATATGAACAACACTGTTAATACGACAAATCTCATCGAAACTTGTTTGCAAACTGGAGTGAATAAATTTATATTTTCTTCAACGGCAGCCACTTATGGCGAACCACAAACTCCTGTTGTGAGCGAAACAAGTCCTTTAGCACCTATTAATCCTTATGGGCGTAGTAAGCTTATGAGCGAAGAAGTTTTGCGTGATGCAAGTATGGCAAATCCTGAATTTAAGCATTGTATTTTAAGATATTTTAATGTTGCAGGTGCTTGCATGGATTATACTTTAGGACAACGCTATCCAAAAGCGACTTTGCTTATAAAAGTTGCAGCTGAATGTGCCGCAGGAAAACGTGATAAACTTTTCATATTTGGCGATGATTATGATACAAAAGATGGTACTTGTATAAGAGATTTTATCCATGTAGATGATATTTCAAGCGCGCATTTAGCGGCTTTGGATTATTTACAAGAGAATGAAAGCAATGTTTTTAATGTAGGTTATGGACATGGTTTTAGTGTAAAAGAAGTGATTGAAGCGATGAAAAAAGTTAGCGGAGTGGATTTTAAAGTAGAACTTGCCCCACGCCGTGCGGGCGATCCTAGTGTGTTGATTTCTGATGCAAGTAAAATCAGAAATCTTACTTCTTGGCAGCCTAAATATGATGATTTGGAGCTTATTTGTAAATCTGCTTTTGATTGGGAAAAACAGTGTTAAAAAAACTTTTTTTTATTTTAAGCAAGGAAGATAAAAATTTTTTATTTTTCTTGCTTGTTTTTTCAGTATTTGTTTCTTTTATAGAAACTTTTGCAATTTCTTTGGTAATGCCTTTTATCACTTTGGCTAGTGATTTTTCTTATTTTGATCGTAATAAATATTTAATCAGCCTAAAAGAATATCTTAATATCCCTGTTTTTGAAATCATTGTTTATTTTGGAGTGGGGCTTATTGTTTTTTATGTGTTTAGAGCTTTGTTAAATGCGTATTATTTCCATCTTTTGGCAAGATTTTCTAAGGGGCGTTATCACGCGATTGCTTATAAGGTTTTTTCTAAATTTTTAAATATTAATTATGAAAAATTTACTCAAAAAAATCAATCTGAAATTTTAAAGTCCATTACAGGAGAAGTTTATAATCTAAGCACTATGATTTCATCATTTTTACTTTTGATGAGTGAAATTTTTGTAGTGCTTTTGCTTTATGCTTTAATGCTTTTGATTAATTATAAAATCACTTTATTTTTAAGTATTTTTATGGTGTTAAATGCCTTTATTTTAGTGAAAATTTTAAGCCCTATTATTAAAAAAGCAGGACTAAGACGCGAAGAAGCGATGAAAAATTTCTTCGAAATTTTAAATACAAATTTAAATAATTTTAAATTTATCAAGCTTAAAACCAAAGAAGATGGAGTATTAAGCCTTTTTAAAGCACAAAGTGAAGTTTTTTCTAAAGCAAATATTACCAATGAAAGCGTAGCTGCAGTGCCTAGAATTTATCTTGAAGGAATAGGTTTTTGTGTACTTGTTTTTATCGTGGTATTTTTGGTTTTGAAAAATGAAAGTGATATTTCAGGTATTTTATCCACGATTTCTATTTTTGTTTTAGCGCTTTATCGCTTAATGCCAAGCGCAAATCGTATTATTATAAGTTATCATGATTTGCTTTATTATCATTCTTCTTTGGATATTATTTATCAAAATTTAAGACAAGAAGAAGAAAATTTGGGCGAGGAAAAATTAAGCTTTAATCAAGAGCTTAAAATTTGCAATCTTAGCTTTGGTTATGAGGGAAAAAAACATTTATTTAAAAATCTTAACTTAAACATTAAAAAAGGCGAAAAAATCGCTTTTATAGGGGAGAGTGGTTGTGGAAAAAGCACCTTAGTAGATCTTATCATAGGACTTTTAAAACCCGAAGAAGGGCAAATTTTAATTGATAAGCAAGAATTAAATGCAAGCAATGCAAAAAATTATCGCCAAAAAATAGGCTATATCCCACAAAATATCTATCTTTTTAATGACAGCATAGCTAAAAACATCACTTTTGGAGATGCGGTTGATGAAGAAAAACTTAACAGGGTTATCAAACAAGCAAATTTAGAGCATTTTATAAAAAATTTACCTCAAGGAGTGCAAACAAAAGTAGGTGATGGGGGGAGTAATTTAAGCGGGGGACAAAAACAACGCATAGCTATAGCAAGAGCTTTATATCTAGAGCCTGAAATTTTAGTGCTTGATGAAGCAACTTCTGCGCTTGATACTCAAAGTGAAGCAAAAATCATGGATGAAATTTATAAAATTTCTAAAGATAAAACCATGATTATTATCGCACATCGCCTTTCTACGATAACGCAATGTGATAAGGTTTATCGTTTAGAACACGGTAAGCTTAAAGAGGAGAAATGATGAAAATAAGCTTTATTATCGCAACTTTAAATTCAGGAGGCGCTGAGCGTGTTTTGGTAACTTTAGCTAATGCACTTTGTAAAGAGCATGAAGTAAATATTATTAAATTTCATGCAGGAGAATCTTTTTATAAGCTTGAAAATGAAGTTAAAGTTACAAGTTTAGAACAATTTAGATTTGATACACTTTATCATAAAATCGCAAGTCGTTTTAAGAAATTTTTTGCTTTAAGAAAGGCTTTGAAAGAAAGTAAGGCTGATGTTTTTATTTCTTTTTTGGACACGACTAATATTGCTTGTATTGCTGCGAAAATAGGGCTTAAAACTCCACTCATTATAAGTGAGCATAGTAATGAAGTGTATTTAAAACCTAAAATTTGGCGTTTTTTAAGAAGGGTAAGTTATCCTTTTTGTGATGCTTTAAGTGTGCTTGGAAGCAGTGATAAGGTGTATTATGAAAGATTTGTAAAAAGGGTTAAGCTTTTATTAAACCCTTGCCATTTTAGCGAAGAAATTCCTTTTGATTCTAGTTTTGAAAAAGAAAATGTAGTTCTTTTTATAGGGCGTTTAGATCACAACAAAAACCCTGCAATGTTTTTAAAAGCTATAGCGCATTTGGATAAAAATTTGCAAGAAAATTATAAATTTGTTATAGCAGGAGATGGAGAGTTAAGGCAAGAACTTGAATATAAGGTAAAATCTTTAGGAATAAAAGTTGATTTTTTAGGACGTGTTGAAAATGTCAAGGCTCTTTATGAAAAAGCAAAAGTGCTTTGCCTTTGTTCTTTTGTAGAGGGTTTGCCAACGGTTTTAATTGAAAGTTTGTATTTTGAGGTTTGTAGAATTTCAAGTTCTTATTATAATGGTGCTAAGGATTTAATCAAAGATAATCATGATGGGCTTTTGGTAGGTTGTGATGATGAAATAGCACTTGCTAAAAAACTTGAACTTGTTTTAAATGATGAAAATTTTAGAAAAGAACTTGTAAATAGTGCCAAACAAAGGTGTAAAGACTTTGAAATTTCTCATATCAAAGAAGAATGGCTTAAGCTTATAGCCGAGGTTAAAAATGCCTAAACTTTCTGTTATAGTACCAACTTTTAATCGTCAAGCTTTGTTGGAAAAGGCTATTAAAAGCATACAAAATCAAGATTTTAAAGAATTAGAAATTATTATAAGTGATGATAATTCTAGTGATGATACTAAAAGTGTGGTGCAAAATTTACAAAAAGATGATGATCGCATTAAGTATTTTTTAAATCAAAATTACAAACAAGGTCCAAATGGCAATAAAAACAATGGCTTAGATCAAGCAAGTGGCGAGTTTGTAACTTTTTTAGATGATGATGATGAGCTTTTATCCGGGGCTTTAAGTACCTTGATGCAAAAAGCAAATGAGGGTTATGCTCATGTTTTTGGAAATTGTTTGATAGAAAAAGAAGGAAATTTAAGCAAGGAATTTAGCGGCAAGGGCTTGGAAAAAGATAGTGAAATTTCTAAAAAAGATTTTTTAATGGCTAAATTTAGCGGAGAGTTTTTTTCTGTTTTTAAAAAATCTCTACTTGAAAACAAGCGTTTTAATGAAGAATTTTATGGCAATGAAGCCACGCTTTGGGTAAATTTATACAAGGAAAAAAGTTTTTATATCCATAAGGCTTTTAGGATTTATAGGATTTTTAGGCAAGATAGCGTGACTTTAGGGGCGAGTAAAAATGCTTATAGGGTGTATTTGGGATATTTAGAGCTTGCTAAAATTTTAGAAAATGAACTTAGAATGAGTAAGGATAAAGATTATAAAAAAACTTGTGCGAGTTATTATAAAATGGCAGCTTATTATGCAAAACTTGCAAAAAATTATAAAGCTCTTTATAAATGTTTGTTTAAAAGCCTGAGTATAAAAATTAACGCTCCTGCTTTGATATTACTCATTTTAAGTATAATTCCAAATAATATGATTGAAAAATTATCAAAAATTCGGGTGGCTTTATGCAAAAATTAGGCATTTTTATTTATTCTTTAGGAAGTGGTGGTGCTGAAAGAGTTGTGGCGACTTTATTGCCTATTTTAAGTTTGAAATTTGAAGTGCATTTGATCTTGATGAATGATAAAATTTCTTATGAAATTCCAGAGTGTCAAATTCATTTTTTAGAATGTTCAAAACCTAGTGAAAATCCTATTTTGAAATTTTTAAAACTACCTTTTTTGGCTTTAAAATACAAAAAACTTTGCAGAAATTTAGGCATTGATACAGAATTTGTTTTTTTAAATCGACCTAATTATATAGCTTTAATGGCAAGAATGTTTGGAAACAAAACTCGCCTTGTGATCAATGAATGCACTACACCAAGTGTGATGTATATGAAAAATAATTTTAATTCTTTGGCAAATAAATTTTTAATTTCTTTACTTTACCCAAGGGCTGATTTAATCTTGCCTAATTCTAAAGGAAATTTAGAAGATTTAGTGCAAAATTTTAGTATAAATCCAAAAAAAT
This sequence comes from Campylobacter sp. BCW_6464, assembly GCF_001762775.1. NCBI lineage: Bacteria > Pseudomonadati > Campylobacterota > Epsilonproteobacteria > Campylobacterales > Campylobacteraceae > Campylobacter > Campylobacter sp. BCW_6464. The sequence goes on from NZ_MJXM01000041.1 coordinate 9,197, forward strand.
GTGAAATTTTATACAATGCCATCGATTTAGAAAAGATAGAGCAAAAAGCTCTTGAAGATATAGCTTTAAAAGATAAATTTATTTTAAGTGTAGGCAGGCTTGATAAAGGTAAAAATCATGCTTTATTAATTCGTGCTTATGCGAGATTGAAAACAGATTTAAAGCTTGTGATTTTAGGTGAAGGTGTGCTTAAAGATGAGCTTTTGGCTTTGATTAAAGAGTTAAATTTAGAAGAAAAGGTTTTGCTTTTAGGATTTGATAATAATCCTTATAAATACATGGCTAAATGTGAATTTTTTGCTTTTGCTTCTGTGTTTGAAGGTTTTTCAAATGTTTTAATTGAAAGCTTAGCTTGTTCTTGTGCGGTAGTTTGCACTGATCATAAAAGTGGTGCAAGAGAGCTTTTTGGAGATGATGAATTTGGACTTTTAGTAGAAGTAGATAATGAAAACTCTATGTTTCAGGGTTTAAAGACTATGCTTGAAGATGATAAATTAAGAAAAGCGTATAAAAATAAGGCTAAAACTAGGGCTAAGGCTTTTGATAAAGTAAAAATTGCACGTGATGCTTTGAAATATTTATTAGGATAAAAGATGTTGAAAAAAGAGTATTTAAAAAACCCTTATTTAGTTTTGTTTGCGATGATTGTATTAGCTTATGTTTTTAGTGTATTTTGCAGGTTTTATTGGGTTTGGTGGGCAAGTGAGTTTAATGAGTATTTTTTCAATAATCAATTAATGATCATTTCAAACGATGGCTATGCCTTTGCTGAGGGCGCAAGAGATATGATAGCAGGTTTTCATCAGCCTAATGATTTGAGTTATTATGGATCTTCTTTATCTACGCTTACTTATTGGCTTTATAAAGTCACACCTTTTTCTTTTGAAAGTATCATTTTGTATATGAGTACTTTTTTATCTTCTTTGGTGGTGATTCCTATTATTTTGCTAGCTAATGAATACAAACGTCCTTTAATGGGCTTTGTAGCTGCTCTTTTAGCAAGCATAGCAAACAGTTATTATAATCGCACTATGAGTGGGTATTATGATACGGATATGCTGGTAATTGTTTTACCTATGTTTATTTTATTTTTTATGGTAAGAATGATTTTAAAAAAAGACTTTTTTTCATTGATTGCCTTGCCGTTATTTATAGGAATTTATCTTTGGTGGTATCCTTCAAGTTATACTTTAAATGTAGCTTTAATTGGACTTTTTTTAATTTATACACTTATTTTTCATAGAAAAGAAAAGATTTTTTATATAGCTGTGATTTTGTCTTCTCTTACTCTTTCAAATATAGCATGGTTTTATCAAAGTGCCATTATAGTAATACTTTTTGCTTTATTCGCCTTAGAGCAAAAACGCTTAAATTTTATGATTATAGGAATTTTAGGTAGTGCAACTTTAATATTTTTGATTTTAAGCGGAGGGGTTGATCCTATACTTTATCAGCTTAAATTTTATATTTTTAGAAGTGATGAAAGTGCGAATTTAACACAGGGTTTTATGTATTTTAATGTCAATCAAACCATACAAGAAGTTGAAAATGTAGATCTTAGCGAATTTATGCGAAGAATTAGTGGTAGTGAAATTGTTTTTTTGTTTTCTTTGTTTGGTTTTGTATGGCTTTTGAGAAAACATAAAAGTATGATTATGGCTTTACCTATATTGGTGCTTGGGTTTTTAGCCTTAAAAGGGGGGCTTAGATTTACCATTTATTCTGTACCTGTAATGGCTTTAGGATTTGGTTTTTTATTGAGCGAGTGTAAGGCTATATTGGTTAAAAAATATAGCCAATTAACTTCAAATATTTGTATTGTTTTTGCAACTATTTTGACTTTAGCCCCAGTATTTATTCATATTTACAACTATAAAGCACCAACAGTTTTTTCTCAAAATGAAGCATCATTATTAAATCAATTAAAAAATATAGCCAATAGAGAAGATTATGTGGTAACTTGGTGGGATTATGGTTATCCTGTGCGTTATTATAGCGATGTGAAAACTTTAGTAGATGGTGGAAAGCATTTAGGTAAGGATAATTTTTTCCCTTCTTTTGTTTTAAGTAAAGATGAACAAGCTGCAGCTAATATGGCAAGACTTAGTGTAGAATATACAGAAAAAAGCTTTTATGCTCCGCAAAATGATATTTTAAAAACAGACATTTTACAAGCCATGATGAAAGATTATAATCAAAGCAATGTGGATTTGTTTCTAGCTTCATTATCAAAACCTGATTTTAAAATCGATACGCCAAAAACTCGTGATATTTATCTTTATATGCCCGCTAGAATGTCTTTGATTTTTTCTACGGTGGCTAGTTTTTCTTTTATTAATTTAGATACAGGAGTTTTGGATAAACCTTTTACCTTTAGCACAGCTTATCCACTTGATGTTAAAAATGGAGAAATTTATCTTAGCAATGGAGTGGTTTTAAGCGATGATTTTAGAAGTTTTAAAATAGGTGATAATGTGGTTTCTGTAAATAGTATCGTAGAGATTAATTCTATTAAACAAGGTGAATACAAAATCACTCCAATTGATGATAAGGCTCAGTTTTATATTTTTTATTTAAAGGATAGTGCTATTCCTTATGCACAATTTATTTTAATGGATAAAACCATGTTTAATAGTGCTTATGTGCAAATGTTTTTTTTGGGAAATTATGATAAGAATTTATTTGACTTGGTGATTAATTCTAGAGATGCTAAGGTTTTTAAACTTAAAATTTAAGGGTTGAAAATGAGAATAGGATTTTTATCACATGCAGGAGCGAGTATTTATCATTTTAGAATGCCTATTATAAAAGCGTTAAAAGATAGAAAAGACGAAGTTTTTGTTATAGTGCCGCAAGATGAATACACGCAAAAACTTAGAGATCTTAGCTTAAAAGTAATTGTTTATGAGTTTTCAAGAGCTAGTTTAAATCCTTTTGTGGTTTTAAAGAATTTTTTTTATCTTGCTAAGGTTTTGAAAAATTTAAATCTTGATTTTATTCAAAGTGCAGCACATAAAAGCAATACCTTTGGAATTTTAGCAGCAAAATGGGCAAAAATTCCTTATCGTTTTGCTTTGGTAGAAGGCTTGGGATCTTTTTATATAGATCAAGGTTTCAAGGCAAATTTAGTGCGTTTTGTTATTAATAATCTTTATAAATTAAGTTTTAAATTTGCACACCAATTTATTTTTGTTAATGAAAGTAATGCTGAGTTTATGCGGAATTTAGGACTTAAAGAAAATAAAATTTGCGTGATAAAATCTGTAGGGATCAATGTAAAAAAATTTTTTCCTATTTATGTAGAATCGGAAAAAAAAGAGCTTTTTTGGAAAAATTTAAACATAGATAAAAAACCAATTGTGCTTATGATAGCAAGAACTTTATGGCATAAGGGTGTGAAAGAATTTTATGAAAGTGCTGCTATGCTAAAAGACAAAGCAAATTTTGTTTTAGTTGGCGGAAGAGATGAAAATCCTTCTTGTGCAAGTTTGGAGTTTTTAAACTCTGGCGTGGTGCATTATTTGGGTGCTAGAAGTGATATAGTCGAGCTTTTGCAAAATTGTGATATTTTTGTTTTACCAAGCTATAAAGAAGGCTTTCCTGTAAGTGTTTTGGAGGCAAAAGCTTGCGGTAAGGCTATAGTGGTAAGTGATTGCGAAGGTTGTGTGGAGGCTATTTCTAATGCTTATGATGGACTTTGGGCAAAAACAAAAAATGCTAAAGATTTAAGCGAAAAAATTTCACTTTTATTAGAAGATGAAAAATTAAGATTAAATTTAGCTAAAAATGCCGCCCAAGATGCTTTACAATACGATGAAAATAATATCGCACAGCGTTATTTAAAACTTTATGATAGGGTAATTAAGAATGTATGAAAAAGTTTTTAAAAGAATTTTTGATTTTATTTTAGCTTTAGTGCTTTTGGTGCTTTTTTCTCCGGTGATTTTAATCACTGCTTTACTTTTAAAAATCACTCAAGGAAGTGTGATTTTTACCCAAAATCGCCCAGGGTTAGATGAAAAAATTTTTAAAATTTATAAATTTAAAACCATGAGCGATGAAAGAGATGAAAAGGGTGAGTTATTAAGCGATGAATTGCGTTTGAAAGCTTTTGGAAAAATCGTTAGAAGCTTAAGTTTGGATGAGCTTTTACAACTTTTTAATGTTTTAAAAGGGGATATGAGTTTTGTTGGACCTAGACCTCTTTTGGTTGAGTATTTACCTCTTTACAATGAAGAGCAAAAATTACGTCATAAAGTGCGTCCAGGTATAACAGGGTGGGCGCAGGTAAATGGTAGAAATGCTATTTCTTGGCAGAAAAAATTCGAACTTGATGTGTATTATGTGAAAAATATTTCTTTTTTGCTTGATTTAAAAATCATGTTTTTAACAGCTTTAAAGGTTTTAAAACGAAGCGGGGTAAGCAAAGAAGGCCATGTTACAACAGAGAAATTTAATGGCAAGAACTGAAAAAATTTATATTTATGGTGCTAGTGGTCATGGGCTTGTTTGTGAAGATGTGGCTAAAAATATGGGTTATAAAGAATGTATTTTTTTAGATGATTTTAAAGGAGTGAAATTTGAAAGCACCTTACCTAAATATGATTTTTTTATAGCCATAGGAAACAATGAAATTCGAAAAAAGATTTATCAAAAAATTTTAGAAAATGGCTTTAAAATTGTTAATCTTATCCATAAAAGTGCACTTATAAGTCCTAGTGCAGGTGTGGAGGAAAATGCAGGAATTTTAATCATGCCTTATGTAGTAGTTAATGCTAAAGCTAAAATAGAAAAAGGCGTGATTTTAAATACTTCAAGTGTGATTGAACATGAATGCGTGATAGGGGAATTTTCTCATGTGAGTGTAGGGGCTAAGTGTGCGGGCAATGTAAAAATCGGTAAAAATTGTTTTTTAGGGATTAATTCTTGTGTTTTGCCTAATTTAAGCTTAGCAGATGATAGTATTTTAGGTGGTGGAGCAACTTTGGTTAAAAGTCAAGATGAAAAAGGTGTTTTTGTGGGAGTGCCTGCAAAAAGAAAAATATGAAATGATTATAAAAAGATTTTTGTTTGATTCTTTGTAAATTTTTTTAGGTAAAATAGAGTCAATTTATAAAAATTTTGTTTTATACAAAGGATAAATCATGAGATTTTTTCTTTCTCCTCCGCATATGGGTGGCAATGAATTAAAATACATAGAAGAAGTTTTCAAAAGCAATTATATAGCACCTTTGGGTGAATTTGTAAATCGCTTTGAGCAAAGTGTAAAAGATTATAGCAAAAGTGAAAATGCCTTAGCTTTAAATTCAGCCACAGCGGCTTTGCATTTAGCTTTAAGGGTGATAGGGGTAAAACAAGATGATATCGTTTTAGCTTCTTCTTTTACTTTTATCGCTTCAGTAGCACCTATTTGTTATCTTAAAGCAAAGCCTGTATTTATAGATTGTGATGAAACTTATAATATTGATGTAGATTTGTTAAAACTCGCCATTAAAGAATGTGAAAAAAAACCAAAAGCATTGATTTTAACTCATCTTTATGGCAATGCTGCAAAAATGGATGAGATTGTTAAAATTTGCAAAGAAAATGAAATTGTTTTAATCGAAGATGCTGCCGAAGCTTTAGGAAGTTTTTATAAGAATAAAGCTTTAGGAACTTTTGGAGAATTTGGAGTTTATTCTTATAATGGTAATAAAATTATCACCACTTCAGGTGGAGGTATGCTTATAGGAAAAAATAAAGAAAAGATTGAAAAAGCAAGATTTTATAGCACTCAAGCAAGGGAAAATTGTTTGCATTATGAACATTTAGATTATGGTTATAATTACCGTTTAAGCAATGTTTTAGGAGCTATTGGCGTAGCACAAATAGAGGTTTTAGAACAAAGAGTGCTTAAAAAAAGAGAAATTTATGAGTGGTATAAAGAATTTTTAGGAGAGCATTTTAGCTTTTTAGATGAATTAGAAAATTCAAGAAGTAATCGCTGGTTAAGTACAGCTTTGATTGATTTTGATAAAAATGAACTTAATGCTTGTCAAAAAGATATAAATATCAGTCAAAAAAATATCGCTTTGCATCCAAAAATTTCAAAACTCATAGAAGATTTGAAAAATGAACAAATAGAAACAAGACCATTATGGAAAGCTATGCACACTCAAGAAGTATTTAAAGGAGCTAAGGCTTATCTTAATGGCAATAGTGAGCTATTTTTCCAAAAAGGAATTTGTTTGCCAAGTGGCACGGCGATGAGTAAAGATGATGTTTATCAAATTTCAAAACTGATCTTAAAGAGCATAAAGGCTTAAAATGATTTTTTATAAAAGCAAAAGATTAGCATTTTTTTTAACTTCAGATATTGTTTTAATTTTACTTAGCGTTTATCTGGCTTTTTCTTTGAGATTTAGTGGAGATATTCCGAGTATTTTTTATCATGGTATGATGATTTCTGCTATTATTTTGCTTGTTTTAAAACTTTTATTTTTGTTTGTTTTTAGAATTTATAAAGTAGCTTGGAGATTTTTTTCTCTCAATGAAGCAAGAAAAATTTTTATTGCTTTGCTTTTAGCTGAGTTTTGTTTTTTTCTTATTTTTTATTTTTTTAGTGATTTTTTTAATCCTTTTCCAAGAAGTGCTATTGTGATAGATTTTGTTCTTTCATATATGTTTATAGGTACTTTAAGAATTAGCAAAAGAATGCTTGTGGATTTTAAACCTTCTAAAATGAAAGAAGAAGAAACTCCTTGTATTGTAGTAGGGGCAACTTCTAAGGCTTTGCATTTGTTAAAAGGCGCAAAAGAAGGTTCTTTAGGGCTTTTTCCTGTGGGTGTAGTTGATGCGAGGAAAGAGCTTATAGGGACTTATTGTGATAAATTTATTGTAGAAGAAAAAGAAAAAATAAAATCTTATGTAGAACAAGGGGTAAAAACTGCCATTATTGCTTTAAGACTTGAACAAGAAGAGCTTAAAAAACTTTTTGAAGAACTTGTAGCTTATGGTATTTGCGATGTAAAAATATTTTCTTTTACAAGAAATGAAGCAAGAGATATTAGTATAGAAGACTTGCTTGCTAGAAAACCAAAAGATTTAGACGATAGTGCTGTGGCGGCTTTTTTAAAAGACAAGGTAGTTTTGGTAAGTGGAGCAGGTGGAACTATAGGCAGTGAACTTTGTAAGCAATGTATTAAATTTGGCGCTAAGCATCTTATCATGGTTGATCATAGTGAGTATAATCTTTATAAAATCAATGATGATTTAAATTTATATAAAGAAAAAATTACTCCTATTTTGTTAAGTATTTTAGATAAGCAAAGTTTAGATGAGGTATTAAAAACTTATAAACCTGAGCTTATTTTACATGCAGCCGCTTATAAACATGTGCCTCTTTGCGAACAAAATCCACATTCAGCAGTAATTAATAATATTTTAGGAACTAAAATTTTATGCGATAGTGCTAAAGAAAATAAAGTAGCTAAATTTGTGATGATAAGTACAGATAAAGCAGTACGACCAACAAATATTATGGGTTGCACTAAGAGAGTTTGCGAGCTTTATACTTTAAGTATGAGTGATGAAAATTTTGAAGTTGCTTGTGTGCGTTTTGGTAATGTTTTAGGTTCTAGTGGTAGTGTGATACCGAAATTTAAAGCACAAATTGCCAATAATGAGCCTTTAACTTTAACACACCCTGATATAGTGCGTTATTTTATGCTTGTGGCTGAGGCAGTGCAACTTGTTTTACAAGCTGGAGCTATCGCAAAAGGGGGAGAACTTTTTGTTTTAGATATGGGTAAGCCTGTGAAAATCATAGATTTAGCTAAAAAAATGCTTTTACTTTCCAATCGCAATGATTTAGAAATTAAAATCACAGGCTTAAGAAAAGGTGAGAAGCTTTATGAAGAGCTTTTGATTGATGAAAATGATGCTAAAACACAATATGAGAGTATTTTTGTAGCAAAGAATGAGAAGGTTGATCTTGATTGGCTTAATAAAGAGATAGAAAATTTACAAATATGTGAAGATATTTCAGAGGCTTTATTAAAGATTGTGCCTGAATTTAAACACAATAAAGAAGGTGTATAATGTATATAAAAGATATACAAAGATTTGAAGATAATCGCTATCGTGCTAGAGCTTATATGAGTTATATTTTAACAAGAAATTTACCTAATAAACTTCCTGATATTCACCTTGAAACGATTAAAACAGCTTTGGATAAAATAGCTCATGAAGTTGTTGTTTTTGATGCTTTGTATATTTTAGATATTTCAGGCATGCAAATAGAAAATGCGATTTCCTTAAATAAGGCTCATGAAATAGGGCAGGGTGAGGATAGAAGTACTCGTTCTTATTTTTATAGAGCTGTAAAATTAAGACGATGCGTTTTAAGCGATCCTTATCCTTCGGTTTTAAACAACGAACTTTGCGTGACAGCTTCTATGCCAATTTACGATGATAAAAATAACTTGCTTTTTGTTGTTTGTATCGATATCAAGCTTGAAGATATTTTAAGGATTATTCAAGCAGGAAAATTTGAGTTTATTTTTACTCAATTTAGTCGTTTGGTATATTTTTGTTTCGCACTGGTTTTATTTGTGATTACTTGCTTTTTATTTCAAAAAGGTTTTTTTAGTCTTTTTGATAATCAAGCTATAGGTATAGAACATATGTTTGAAAGTACTATTGCTATAACTTTAGCTTTAGCTATTTTCGATTTGGCAAAAACTTTGATCGAACAAGAAGTATTAGGAAAAACAAAAAAAGAAGAAGGCGGAATTCAAAAAACTATGGTGAGATTTTTAGGTTCTATTATCATTGCTTTGGCTATAGAAGCTTTGATGTTGGTATTTAAACTTGCTATTGGTGATTTTTCTCAGATGATTTATGCGATTTATCTTATCGGTGGAGTGAGCTTGCTTCTTTTAGGTTTAAGTGTATATTTATTTACGGTTAAGTATAAAAATAATAATATTTGAGTAAAATTTTAAATAAAAGATGATATAATGCTATTTTTTAAAATTTTTTAGCTTGATTAATAAGGCTAAAAAGGGTAAAATAAAACTATAAAAACTTTGAAAGGACGAAATTGTGAAATTGTTAGTTGTTGATGACAGTTCTACTATGAGAAGGATTATTAAAAATACCCTAACAAGACTTGGACACGATGATGTTTTAGAAGCTGAGCATGGCGTTGAAGCTTGGGATTTATTAACTAAAAATGAAGATGTAAAAGTTTTAATTACAGATTGGAATATGCCAGAAATGAATGGCTTAGAGTTGGTAAAAAAAGTAAGAGCAGAGAAAAAATATGAAGATATGCCTATTATCATGGTTACAACTGAGGGCGGAAAAGCTGAAGTGATTACTGCTTTAAAAGCTGGCGTAAATAACTATATTGTAAAACCTTTTACTCCACAAGTTTTAAAAGAAAAACTTGAAGATGTTTTAGGAATAGGAAGTGGAGAAGGTGCAGCTGAGTAAAGGCTGATTTTTAAAATTCTAAATGCAAAAAAAATATTACGAATTGTTCTTTATCGTAGAAGAGCAGTATAAAAATTTATTTCTTGATTTTGCTTTTGATTTAGGTATAGAAGCTATAGAAGAGAAAGATAATGGTGTTTATATTAGATCCCATGAGAGTTTAGAAGAGCTTTCATGGGCACTTGAAATATTTGCTCAAAAACTTACAACTACTTTCAATTTAAACCATAAAATTATTTCTAATTTAAGTCTTGTAGAGAAAGAAAACAAGGACTGGATACAAGAATATAAAAACGGCATAAAACCTATTTTGGTGGATAATGTTTATATCCATACCACTTGGCAAGAAGAAAAAAAGAATTATATAAATATAAAGATTAATCCAGCCTTAGCCTTTGGCTCAGGACATCATGAAAGCACATATTCTTGTGTAAAATTTTTACAAAAATTTTCTAAAAGTAAATTAAGAGCCTTAGATCTTGGTTGCGGTAGTGGAATTTTAGGTATTATCATGGCAAAGTTTGGTTGTAATGTTGAAATTTGTGATACTGATGAGTTGGCTATCGATAGTTCTTTGGAAAATGCAAGATTAAATGATGTCGATTTTCATAAGACTTGGTGTGGATCTATAGATAAAGCAAATGGTTTATATAACCTAATTGTTGCAAATATCATTGCAGATGTGATTTTAATTTTAGAAAAAGATATTAAAAACCATTTAGAAGATAATGCTATACTTATTTTGTCAGGAATTTTAGATAAATATTCAACAAGAATTAAAGAAAAATTTCAAGATTTAGAACTCATTGATGAAATGCAAATCAATGAGTGGTGTAGTTTTGTATATAAAAACAATAAAAAGGATAAGTAATGAATAATAATACCCCAAATAATAAGGGTAATCCGCAGGGTAATAATTTTTTTAACAAAAATCCCATTTTTATTTTTGCGATTTTTGCAATTGTAATGATAATTATTTTTAAGGGATTTTTTGATGGCAATGGTTCTTTTGGTGGGGCATTGAATGGTAATGAAGTAAATAAAAATGTCCCTTATTCTGAGTTAAAAAAGCTTATTGAAAATGGACAAATCAATCAAGTTAGTATAGGACAAACAACAATCAAAGCAATTTCAAGCTCTCACAATACTGTTTATACAGCAAAAAAAGTTAACGATCCTGAGCTTGTGAGTTTACTAGATAGTAAAAATATCGCTTATGGTGCGTATTCTGAAACAAATTGGTTTACGGATATACTTTTTTCATGGGTTTTGCCAGTATTTATTTTCTTTGGTATTTGGATGTTTTTGGCAAGTCGTATGCAAAAAAATATGGGAAGTTCTATATTGGGCATAGGAAGCTCTAAGAAGCTTGTAAATTCAGAAAAACCTAAAGTAAAATTTAGCGATGTGGCTGGTGTTGAAGAAGCTAAAGAAGAAGTAAAAGAAATTGTAGATTTTTTAAAGTATCCTGAAAGATATATTAAATTGGGAGCGAAAATTCCAAAAGGGCTTTTGCTTGTTGGGCCTCCAGGTACAGGAAAAACCTTGCTTGCAAAAGCAGTTGCAGGTGAAGCTGATGTGCCGTTTTTTAGTGTTTCAGGCTCGTCTTTTATAGAAATGTTTGTGGGTGTAGGTGCTTCTCGTGTGAGAGATTTGTTTGAAAATGCAAAAAAAGAAGCTCCTGCTATTGTTTTCATAGATGAAATAGATGCTATTGGTAAAAGTCGTGCGGCAAGTGGCATGATGGGTGGAAACGATGAAAGAGAACAAACTTTAAATCAGCTTTTGGCTGAAATGGATGGCTTTGGGACAGAAAGTTCCCCAGTCATTGTTTTAGCAGCAACAAATCGCCCAGAAGTTTTAGATGCAGCACTTTTAAGACCAGGAAGGTTTGATAGACAAGTTTTGGTTGATAAACCTGATTTTAAAGGTAGGTGTGATATTTTAAAAGTGCACATGAAAGATGTAAAAATCTCCCCAAAAGTTAAGGTAGAAGACATAGCACGCTTAACCGCAGGACTTGCAGGAGCTGATCTTGCAAATATTATTAATGAAGCGGCACTTTTAGCGGGTAGGGATTCTAAAAAATATGTAGAACAAAATGATTTAGTTGAAGCTGTTGAAAGAGCTATAGCAGGACTTGAGAAGAAATCACGTCGTATTAATGAAAAAGAAAAGAAAATTGTTACTTATCATGAATGTGGTCATGCTTTAATCGCTGAAACTACCAAAGGTGCAAAACGTGTAAGTAAGGTTTCTGTGATTCCGCGTGGTCTTGCGGCTTTAGGTTATACTTTAAATACTCCTGAGGAAAATAAATTTTTAATGCAAAAACATGAGCTTATAGCTGAAGTAGATGTACTTTTGGGTGGTCGTGCAGCTGAAGAAGTGTTTATAGGTGAAATTTCAACGGGTGCAAGTAATGATTTAGAAAGAGCAACCGATATCATAAAAGCTATGATTTCTATGTATGGTATGAGTGAAATTGCAGGACTTATGGTGCTTGAAAAACAAAGAAATACTTTCTTAAGTGGTGGACAAACCATAAAAGATTATTCTGAAAAGATGGCAGAATCTTTAGATGATTATGTAAAGAAAACCTTAGATGAACGCTATAAAGATGTTAAAGATACTTTAAATACTTATAAAGGAGCGATTGAGACTATGGTAGCAGCCCTTTATGAAGAAGAGACTATTGAAGGCGCTAAAGTGCGTGAGATTATTAAAGAGTTTGAGGAACAAAATAGTCTACCAACTCGTTTGCAAGAGCTCGAAGAAGTTAAAATTGAAGTTAAAGTAGAAGAATGAAAGATTTTATTGCAAAAGATGGATATTTAAGTCTTATTATTTTAAGCTTGATTTTTATTTTTGTGTGGATTTTTTATTCTTTTTCCATCCTACTATTAGCATTAATTGTAATTTGTATTTTTCTTTTTAGAGCACCCAAAAGAGAACTTGTTTGTAGTGATGAAAAAGCTATTTTTACACCTATAGATGGCAGGGTTACTAAAATAGAAAATATTCATCATAAAGATTTAGGTGAATGTGTTGAAATTACTATTAAAAATGCTCTTTATGATGCTGGGAATTTTAATACACCTTTTGCAATGTCTATAATAGATATTCGTTTACGACACGGGCTTTTTTTGTGCAGTGAATTAAAATCTGCAAAAATGATGAATGAAAGAGCTTTTATTTTGGCAAAAGTTAAAGAGAATAAAACGATAGCTTTGCGAATTTATGCAGGTTCTTTTGATAGAAAATTAAAGCTCGATAATATTTCTCATGATTTAAAAGCAGGAGATAGAATGGGTTTTTTAATTAATGGCTCTATAAGTTTACTTTTACCAAAAGATACTAGAATTCATATAGGCTTAAATGATGAAATTAAAGCAGGTTCATTGTTAGGCTATTTTGCGTAAGGAAAAATAATGAATAACAGACCGCAATTAATCTATATTTTACCCAATCTTTTTACAGCTGCTTCAGCTTTTTTAGGGGTTATTTCTATTATAGCTTCAATACATGGAAATTATTATACAGCTTTGATTTATATTATTTTATCTTTGATTTGCGATGGGCTTGATGGCCGTGTTGCAAGACTTACAAATTCTACTTCAAAATTTGGAGTAGAATTTGATTCTTTAGCTGATCTAGTAGCTTTTGGAGTTGCTCCAGCGGTTCTTTTTTATATGGCTATAGGTTATGATTTTGGAAAACTTGGATCTTTGATTACGGCTTTTTTTGTGGTTTTTGGAGCCATTCGTTTGGCGAGATTTAATGTTACCACAGGCACTTATGAACCTTCTGTTTTTATAGGTCTTCCTATACCTACTGCAGCAGTTGTGAGTGCTATATGGACTTATGCGTTTATCAGTTATGATTTTTTAAAGCCTTATGGTGTAGTTTTTTTGGTGCTTCAAGCAATTTTGGGGCTTTTAATGGTAAGTAATATACGCTATCCCAGCTTTAAAAAGCTTGATTTTAATCGTTCTAGCGTTTTAAAAGTTTTAATTATATTAATTATAATATTTTCATTTTTATATCTTTATCCCCTTGAAAGTTTAGTAATTTTAGCAAGCTTGTATGTGCTTTATGGAATTATTCGGGTTTTATATACCATTATTGTTTCAAAATTTAAGATAAGAAATCAAGAGTAAAATTTTTCAATGACTTCGCATTCTTCTTGAGTGAAACCAGCTTTGATTCTTGCCTGAATGTTAAGTTTTTTTCCTGCAAGAGAGAATTGTTTAAATGTTTTGCAAAGCTCGATAAAATCATACTTGTTTTGATTTGAAAATTTCCACCAAGTATCTCCTTTTTTAACGTGTTTTATTTCATCATTAAGTATAATTTCAAGATATTCCATTAAAAGATTTTTAATGGAGTGATTGGAGCTTTCAAGTTTTTGAACAACAAATGGGTTGGCATCAAGCCCTTTAGCTTCTAAACCTCTATGAACTACTCCCATTCTAAAGCTTAAAGAGTCTTTCGTAGCTTCTAGAGCAGATTCTAAATTATCATGCACTGGAAAATCTCCATATTTGTAACCAAGTTCTTCAAGTACTGAATTTAAAAGTTTGAAATGTTTAATTTCCTCATCTGCTACCTCCAGCCAATCGTAATAAAATTGCAAAGGTAGATTTTTAAAGCGATAACTCGCATCTAAAGCCAGGTTAATTGCATTAAATTCTATATGAGCGACTGAATGAATTATTTTAGCAAGCGCATGAGTTGAATTGACAAATTTAGGTCTTCTTATACGCGTAGGATGAAGTAAGGTAATTTGTTGTGATGTATTTTTTTTGAAAATGCTTTGATTCTCGTGATTAAAAATAAATTTGTGGCTTTTAAAGTCTTCATAAAAATTTTGAAAAGAGTGAAATTTTATATTTGTATTTTTTTCATATAAAATATTTTGAAGCTCTTGAAAAAATTCTTTTTGCATTTAAAACTTTCTTGAAAATTATAAAAATTTATCATTTAAAATTGAAATTTTAATTATATAATATAAAAATTATTTTACAAGGGTAGATCATGAAAGAATTAAATGAAGAAGAAAAAAAAGTAATTTTAAATAAAGGAACAGAAGCTCCTTTTAGTGGGAAATATAATGATTTTTATGAAAAAGGAATTTATCAATGCAAGCAATGTGGAGCTTCACTTTATAAATCCGAAGATAAATTTAAATCAGGTTGTGGATGGCCTAGCTTTGATGATGAAATAAGAGGGGCTATTAAAAGAATTCCTGATAAAGATGGGATTAGAACCGAGATTGTGTGTGCAAACTGCAATGGACATTTAGGTCATGTTTTTGAAGGAGAAGGGTTTTCTGCTAAAAATGTAAGACATTGTGTAAATTCTATTTCTTTGGAATTTGTAAAAACTAAGGATTGATAGTGTTTTCTAGTATGGGTTCTGAGCTTTATTTGATATTTTTTGCTGCAATTACTTTACTTGCCATCTTAAATCCTTTTGGTAATTTAACTCAATTTTTGGCTATGAGTGATGGATTGCCTTTAATGCTTCGAAAAAAACTTTTTAGAACTATTCTCTATACAGCTTTTACTATAGTTTTGGTATTTTTACTATCAGGACCTTTATTTATGAACTATATTTTTAGAGTTTCATTAGATGATTTAAGGGTTTCTGGTGGCTTAGTCCTTATTATAATGGCTATTAAAAATTTACTTTTTTCAACAAAAATTGCAACTAAGGATTTTAGTTCTTATCAGGATATAGATGATAAGGAAATTTTAAGACAGAGTTTAATACCTATGGCATTTCCTATGCTTGTTGGGCCTGGAACTTTAGCTAGTATTATCGTTATAGCCGAAGATGGTGGGCTTGATGTTGCTCTTGGCGGAGTAATGATAGCTTTTATTTTTATGTTTATACTTTTTCATTTTGCAGCTACTATAGAAAAAATAGTTGGAAAATTGATTTTACATGTTTTTTCTCGTATAGCACAAGTATTTATTGCTGCTATGGGGTTTAAGATGATTATTGTAGGTTTAAAAGATATATTTAACTTATAAATTAATATAATTTTAAGTAAATAATACTATATAAATATGATATAATTTTAAAATAATTTATTATTAAAAAGGTGAGTTTTATGTTTGGTGCTAAGAAAAACAATACTGAAATAATTGAACAACTTGAAAAAAAGTGTAATGGTTTAGGAGATATTTTAAGATCTATTGGGAATACCATGGCGGTAATTGAATTTACCACCGATGGCGTTATTTTAGAGGCAAATCAAAATTTTTTAACAACTATGAAATACTCCCTTTCAGAGATCAAGGGCAAGCATCATAGTATGTTTTGTTTGCCTGAAGTTGTTAATTCTTCAGCATATAGTGATTTTTGGAAAGATTTAAGAGATGGAAAAGCTAGAAGTGGTCTTTTTAGACGTATAGCTAAGGGAGGGATAGATGTTTATTTAGAAGCAAATTATCTTCCAATTAGTGATAATAATGGTCATGTTTATAAAATTATTAAATTTGCCAATGATATAACTCAAAGACATTATGAAATGCTTGATCTTAGAAATACTATTGCTGCTGCTAATCGTTCTATGGCTATTATTGAATTTAAACCTGATGGGACTATTATTACGGCTAATGAAAATTTTTTAAGAACTATGGATTTTAATATTGATGAGATTAAAGGAAAGCATCATAGTATGTTCTGTGATTCTAATTATAGACACTCTAAGGACTATGTTCAATTTTGGGAAGATTTAAGAGAGGGCAAATTTCAATCAGGTAAATATATAAGATACGGAAGAAATAATAAAAAAGTATACCTTGAAGCAAGTTATAATCCGGTTAAAAATGATGATGGGAAAATTTACAAGGTTATTAAATTTGCTACAGATATAAGCGAACAAGTTAAAAAAGATCAAGAAAAACTTCGCCTCATAAGCGAACTTGCAGAAAAAAATGATAATCTTACTCAAGATGGAGATCGTGTAATTGAAAACACTGTTTCAAATGTTCAGAATATTGCTGATATGATGTCTCAAAGTTCAAATCTTGTTTCTTCATTAAATCAACAATCAGATGAAATTAAATCTATTATTCAGACTATTAGTGATATTGCTGATCAGACTAATCTGCTTGCTTTAAATGCTGCTATTGAGGCAGCGCGTGCTGGTGAACATGGTAGAGGTTTTGCTGTTGTTGCTGATGAAGTAAGAAATTTAGCTGAAAGAACAGGGCATTCAGTTAATGAAATTACCACTACGATTAATTCTATTCGTAATGTTACATCACAAGTGGTTGAGAGTATTAAAAGCGGTTTAGAGGATGTTAATCAGAGTGTTGAACTTGCAAAAGAAGCAAGAGAATGTATGGAGAAAATTCGTGAAAGCTCTGCTGAAGTTGCTAAAGCAATGTCATAAGCGTGATTTTCACGCTTATTTTTTAAGTAATTAAATCTTTAAAATTTTTAAAACCACTTTCTTGATTGCATTTTTCTTTTAAAATATTTAAAAATTCTTTCCTAGAAATATTATGAGCACCCATAAATTCTAAATGTTGGTTATAAACTTGACAATCTATGATAAAATCATAAGGCTTTAATAAATCACAAAGTTTAATCATGGCAACTTTAGATGCATTTTTTTTAATGCTTACCATGCTTTCACCAAAGAAAACCTTGCCTAAAATTAAACCATAAATTCCACCTATAAGTTCATTATTTTCATAAAGTTCAAGGCTATGCGCATAGCCTTGGGTAAATAACTTATAATAAGTGGTAATAAATTCATCATCTATCCAGCTTTGAGAGCGTGTATCGCGACATAATGTAATTAATTTTAAAAAATCATAATCAAGTTTAATTTGATAGAGATTAATAAATTTTTTCATATTTTTTTGGATGTGAATTTGATTTGGATTTAAAATGCATCTAGGATCTGGGCACCACCAAGTTACAGGTTTACTTGTCCATGGGAATAGACCAAAAGTATAAGCTTTTACAATAAAATCAGCTTCTAAATTTTGACTTAAAAATACAGGAGCATTTTTAGGTGCATTGAGTAATTTAGAATATAAATTCGAGCTTTCCATTTTTACCAAGTTTGATTTTAGCTATACCGCCTTTTTTAAGCTTTCCGAATAAAATTTCATCACTGATTTTTTCTCCTATTTCCTCAGAAATTATGCGTTTTAAAAGCCTTACTCCAAATTCTTTATTATAGGCTTTTTTAGCTAAATAAATTTTGGCTTTATCGTCCGCTGATAATTTTATATTGTTTAAATTTTTAGAAATTTCATCAAGTTCTTTTTCGATAATTTTAACAAGTATAGCATCGTTTAAATCATTAAAATGCAAAATTTTATCAATGCGATTAATAAATTCTGGAGCAAAAAAATCTTTGATAGCACGATTACTTTTTTCTTCATTTTTACTTAAAAAACCAAGCTCATTGCTTTCTTTAAGTCCTAGATTGGATGTCATAATAATGATTGTATTTTTAAAATCTACTTTAAGACCGCTATTGTCGGTGAGTTCAGCATTGTCAAAAATCTGTAAAAAGGTATTACTTAAATCAGGATGAGCCTTTTCTATTTCGTCAAAAAGAACAAGACTGAAAGGATTTTTGCGAATAGCATTGCTTAAAAGTCCACCCTCTTCAAAACCTATATATCCAGCTGGAGATCCTATTAGTTTACTTATAGTATGTTTTTCTGCATATTCACTCATATCAAAGCGTTCTAAATTTAAACCTAAAAATTCAGCTAAAGTTTTGCAAAGTTCTGTTTTTCCAACTCCACTTGATCCAGTAAACAAAAACACTCCGCGTGGTGTATTGGAATTTTTAAATCCTGCGAAACTTTGCTTAAGTGATGAAACAAGGCTATCTATAACTTCATCTTGGCCAAAAATTTTTGCTTTTAAATTTGCTTTTAAATTCATTAAAGCTTTATTTTGATCGAATTCAAACATTTTGTGATGGTGAGTCATTTTTGCTAAAACATTTTCTAAATCTTTTAAATTGGCATTTTTTTTAGCTTTTGGATTTAAAGCAAAAGAAGCACCAAGTTCATCGACTAGATCTATAGCACAATCAGGTAAAAATTTATCATTAAAAAATTTTTTACCCCAAATTACAGCATATTGAAGAATTTCATCGTTTAATTTTATATGATGAAATTCTTCATATTTGTTTTTTAATCCTTTCAGAATTTGCAAGCTTTCTTCTTGGCTTGGTTCATCTACATTTATTTTAGCAAAACGGCGACTTAGGGGTTTATTTTTATCAAAAGTATTTTTATATTCCATAAAAGTTGTTGCACCTATGCATTTTAAAGTTCCATTACTTAGAGCCGGTTTTAAAAGATTGGAAAAATCAGTATGAGATTCTCCTGTACTTCCAGCTCCTACTATAGTGTGAATTTCATCAATAAATAAAATAGCATTGGGTATTTTCTCAAGTTCATTTAAAATTTCTTTAATTCTTTTCTCAAAATCTCCACGGTATTTTGTTCCCGCAAGTATACTAGCCATATCAAGACTAAAAATTTTTGCATTTTGTAAGTTTTTAGGCACCTTTTTTTCCGCAATAGCCAATGCTAATCCTTCTACAATGGCCGTTTTGCCAACTCCTGCCTCTCCTACTAAAATAGGATTATTTTTTTTGCGACGTGAAAGAATTTGCATCATTCTTTCAAGTTCAAATTTTCTTCCTATTAAAGGATCAATCTTGCCATTTTGAGCTAAAAGTGTTAAATCACTTGTGTGGTTGCTTAAATTTTGTATATTTTCATGATTTTGAAGTTCTTGAATTTTGTTAAGATTTATGTTGTGTTTTTTTAAGAGATAGCTAGAATAACTTCTTGAATCCTGTATGAGCTTTTCTAAAAAATCTATAATTTTAATTTCATTATTTTTATTTTTAAGTGAAAGTAAGATTTCATCTAAAACAACAGATATTGTAGGTTCTATTTCTTGTTTAATAATTTGATTGTTTTGAGAAATGTAATTTTTTAATTCAGTTTCTAGAAGTTCAAGATCTCCATCTGAAAATTCTTCAAATATATCCTTAAAATCAGTGCTTAGTTTTAGTAATGCAAACAGTACATGCTCACAGGTAACAAATTCATGGTGGTTTATTAAGCTTAGATTTTTGGCATTATCAAGATATTTTTGTAAATTTTCTTGGTATTTCATTCTTCTTCCACCTTTGCTTGTAGTGGAAAATTAGCAAGTTTAGCCGCATCTATAACTTTTTTTTGTTTTGAAAGAGCTATTTCTTGAGTGTAAATGCCACAAATTCCAGAACCATTGTGATGAATTTCTAACATTGTTTGACTTGCTTTTTCAAGGTTTTGATGAAAAATATTCATCAAAATTTCTATGACAAAATCCATGGTTGTTACATCATCATTTAAGAGTATAACTTTATACATTTTTGGTTCACTAAGTTTTATTTGCTCTAGAGTTTGGGTTTTTGGCATTATTTTCCTTTGTAGATTTTATTTAAATCTTCTTGCATGAGTTCTGTTGGAATTTTGCCAAGATAAAAATTTGTTGGAGTATTATTATTCCAGTAATCGCTTATTTTTTGATAAATTCCATTTTTTAAAACAACTTTAAAAGGAAGTTGCTCCATATTTTGATAGTCTATATCTTTTAAAATTTGAGCAATAATACGATCATTAGAACTGCCATTGCTTAGAAAATAGTAAGCACCATAATCATCTGCGAATTTTTTAACTGTTTCATCACTAACATCTTCAAAATGTGTAAGTCCTATAATGATAAATTTGCTAGAATTATTTTTCCAAAGTTTGCTAAGATCTAAAGCTTCTTCTTTGCATGGGGTGCAAAAAGTGCCAAAAAAATCAAACATTAGAACTTTTCCTTCCTCTCCTTCTACCACAAAACCTTTATCTGTTCTTATTAAAGTTTTGCTTCCACCATTTACACTATTTAATACTATTTTATCTCCTTTGTGATACTCTTCAAACATAAAATCATTTTGAATTTCTTCTTCTTTGGAGCAAGCATTAAGAAAAAATGCTAAACTTATTAAAAATAGGGTTAAAATTTTTTTCATTTAATTTCCTTTATTTATAATTTTTCATAGCAGCTCTAGCTTCTAAATCGGCTTGCTTTTTCTTTAAAGTTTCACGCTTGTCGTGCAAATTTTTCCCTTTAGCTAAAGCAAGAGTGGCTTTTACTTTATTTTTTGTGTTAAAATAAAGATCTAATGCAACGATAGTATATCCTTCTATACTTACTTTACCTAATAATTTATCAATTTGCTTTCTATGCATTAAAAGCTTTCTAGCATCTCTTTCTTCGTGTTTATAGAAAGAATGTGTAGTATGAAGCAATGAAATATGAGAATTAAGTAAAAAAATCTCATTTTTTATAATGCGAACAAAAGAGTCTTTAAGATTTGCTCTTCCTGCTCTTAAAGCTACAACTTCACTTCCCTTAAGGACAATTCCGGCTTCAAAGCGTTCTATGATGCTATAATCAAATAAAGCTTTTTTATTTCTCGCAATAATTTTCATCGATCAACCTTAAAAACACTACTACCGCTACCGCTTAGAAAAAAATCTTCTTGTAAGTAAGACTTCATTTTAGGATATAAAGTTGCACAAGGAGTAAATAAATCATTTAATTCTTTGTTTTTAAAGTTTTGTAACAACTCTTTTGTGCTGAGTTTTTTGTAGATTTGCGCTTGATTATTGTTTTTTTGAAAGTCAAATATTCCTCTATCAAATTCATCATAAACAGCTTTAGTTTGGCAAGATATTTGTGGAAAAGTCCATTTTAAATTAGGTATGTCATCTTCAAATTCTTTTATAATTTCACCACAGCCACTTACATTAGCAGAGTGAAAGCCACTTAAAAAAAAGGCAATATCACTTCCTAGTTGTATGCTTAAATTTATAAGTTCTTGTAGGTTTAATTTTAAATTTAGGGTTTCATTCATTAGTAGTAAAAAACTCGCACAATCGCTACTTCCACCACCAAGCCCAGCACATACTGGGATATTTTTTGTGAGTTTTAGGCTTTTTTTGCTAAATAATTCTTTTAATTCGTTATTATATCTTTTAGAAAGTAGCAAATAAGCCTTTTGAATAATATTATTTTCGCATTTAAAATTACTAATGATTTCAAATTCTTTTTTAGAGTCTGATTCTTTATCAACAAGCTCAAGCTCATCAAAAAGATCTTTTAAAAGTATAAATCGTGATTCTAAAAGATGATATTTTCTTGAGTCAAAACCGGTAAGTTTTAAAAAAATATTTGCTTTAGCGTAAGCTTTCATTTGATTAGTTTTTTGCTTAAGTCATCAAGTTTAATATCATTCTGAACAACAGAATGCAAATTTTCATCCTTTACTTGTTGAACAAGTTCTTTTCTAAGTATCATAAGAGATTTTGGAGCTTCTATGCCTATTTTGGCATATCCTTTCCCTGTTTGAACGACTTTGATTTCTATACCTTCTCCGATAATTATACTTTCATTTTCTTTTCTTGATAATATTAACATTTTTCAACCTTATTCAGAAGATATTTTACTGTATTTTCTTTAATATTAATTACGCTAAAATATTTTTCTGTTTCAATATAATAATCTCCTTCATCATGAAATTCTAATTCTTCGACAAAAATTTTAGCACCATTTTCGAGTTTACTTAAATTCTTGATAAAATTTGGCTTTAGGTTAATGTATTTTAACACATTTAAGCTTTTCTCATTATTATAAACAAATTTACCTTCTTTAATGCGCTCTAAAGAGCTTAAAGTCGCATTAATACCTAGTTTTCTAGCAAAAAGTTCGCAATAAGATCTTATATAAGCACCTTCACTGACTGTGATTTCAATATTTAAAAAAGGATGATTATAGCTTAAGATCTTGCAATCAAATACTTCCATTTGACAAGGTTTTAAATTTACTTCTATACCTTTTTTTGCAAGTTCATAGGCGCGAGTTCCATTGATTCTTTTGGCGCTAAATTGCGGTGGTGTATAGGAGATAATTCCTTGCATTTGATCAACGATTTGTTGTAAATTTGCAAGATCAAATTCTTTTATATTTTTAATTTCTTTTATATTTTGATCATCAAGACTTAAGGAGTAAACTCCAAGCCATAAAGTAGCTTTATAGGTTTTTGGAGTTTTTTTTAAAAAACGGAAAAGTTTTGTGTATTGTCCAAATGCAACGATTAAAATCCCTTTGGCGAAAGGATCAAGAGTGCCAGAATATCCTGCTTTTTTATTTTTATATTTTTTCTTTAAAGTGCTTAAAAAGGCATTAGAGCTCAAACCCCTTGGTTTAAAGGCTGCAAAGATCTTGTTCATACTGCTTTTTCCACAAAGCTTGCCATGATTACACGCATTATACCACCAAAATTAATATTAAGCTTTTCCTCTTTTCCGCTTTTATTAACTTCAACAACCCTACCAATGCCAAAAATTTTATGTTTAACTAGATCTCCTTTACAAAAGCTAGTTTTTTGTATATTTTGATTTTTTGATTTTTCATTGATTAATTTACTTTCTTCTAAGAAGCGACTAGGATTGATATTTGCTCTTGAACCATGATAAAAACGAGAATTTGCAACACTTATTGTGAGAAATTTTTTGGCGCGAGTGATGGCAACATAAGCAAGACGGCGTTCTTCTTCGAGATTTTCTTCGCTATTTAAAGGAAAAAATCCTTCATCAAAGCCTATTATAAAAACATAATCAAATTCCAAACCTTTGCTAGCATGAATACTCATCAAGCAAACACATTCTTCATCTAAATTATCTTGATCACTTAATAAAGAAATTTCACTAAGTAGATCTTCTAAAGAAGCTTCGGGATCTTCTTTGAGTTTTTCTCTTAGATTAGCATAAAACTCATCAAGATTTCTGATTCTTTCATCTCCATCATCTTGCTCTGAAAAATAATCTTTGATTTTAAATAATTCTTCTATATTATCAAAAACCTTTTTTGCATTATCGTAGCTTTTTAGAGTGTGAATATTTTGTATAAAAATATTTGCTTCATTTTGTGCTTTTTTTGTTGTTAAAATTCCTACACCGCCATCGCTTTCACATAAGGCATCAAAAAGTGAAATTTGACGTTTTTTTGCATATTCTTCTAAATTTTTTAGGGCTTTTTCTCCTATGGATCTTTTAGGGCGATTAATAATACGCCTAAATGACAAATCATCGTTTGGATTTAAGATAAGTCTAAGATACGAGATTAAATCTTTTATTTCTAATCTTTCATAAAAACGCATACCGCTAAGCAGTTTATAAGAAATTTTTTCCTTCATAAATGCTTCTTCTATTGCTCTTGATAGTGCATTAACTCGAAATAAAACGGCGATCTCTTTAGCTTCTACTCCAGAATTTAGCAATTTTTTCACTTCTTGAGCGATATATAAACCTTCATCTTTTTCGTTTTCGTTTTTTAATATTTTAATATTTTCCCCAGTATCTTTAGTGCAGATTAAAGTTTTTCCAAGTCGTTGCTCATTGTGAGATATGAGATTATTTGCTGCTTGTAAAATAGTCCCTACTGAACGATAGTTTTGTTCAAGTTTTACAAGTTTAACATTTTTAAAATCGTTTTGAAAATTTAAAATATTTTCAATTTTTGCTCCACGCCAACTATAAATACTTTGATCATCATCACCAACAACTGTGATATTTTCATGCATACAACATAGATTTTTTAGAATTTTATATTGCAAGGTATTAGTATCTTGATACTCATCAACTGTAATGTAATTATAAAGTAAGCTTTGTTCTTTGGCAAAATTTATATCATTTTCCAAAATGAGATTGCTTAGCAATAAAAGATCATCAAAATCTACAAAATTTTGCTTTAATAAGTATTCTTCATAAGCACGGTAATAGTTGGCAAATTTGTATTCATTTTGATATTTTTCAAAATTATGTTCTTTTAGTAAATTTAAATCTTCAAAGACATTGCTTACTCTTTTGCCTTCATTTTTACAATAAGATATGTATTTGATAATATCATAGACATTATCTTTGTTTTTATCATGGATTAAATCTTTAATTATTTTTTTTGTATCATCTGTATCGATAACAATAAAACTATTTTTACGCTCCAATCTTTCAAAGTGTAGTTTTAAAAATAAAAGTCCAAATTTGTGAAAGGTGCAAAGCAAAGGATTGTGATTACCTTGTAGAAAATTTAATGCTCTATGACGCATAACACTAGCTGCTTTATTCGTAAAAGTAAGAGTAAGAGTGTTATGCGAGGGGATGCCTACTTCACCGATAAGATAAGCAAGACGAGTGGTGATAGTTTTGGTTTTTCCACTACCTGCACCTGCTAGGATAAGCATAGCTCCATCAATGTGGCTTACCGCTTGTTTTTGGCTATCATTTAAATCTTCAAATAGATTCATTTTTTGAAAATATCTTTATTTTTTGGATTATTTAAAAATATATTTTTAGATTTTTGTAAATTTTTACTATTTTCACGTTTATAAAGGCTAAAATTAACAAATAAAATGCTATTTTCTATTTGAATTTGCGTGATAGCTCCTAAATCAACCTTTACAAAACTATCAAAATCATCATTACCAAAACCTGCGTGAAATTGAATGAAATCTTTATTTAGCTGTATGGATTCAAAGGTGTATCCTCCAAGGGCAAAAAGAGCATAAGGATTTTGTTTAACATCAAGCTCTTTGGGAAGTTCAGGGTTGAAATCTATGAAATTTGTATTTGCAACTATAGAAAATTCTATATTTTCTTCTATAAGGTGTGAAATAACTTCATAACAATGCTTTTGCATGGTATGGATAAAATTTTTATTTTTTAAGATTGTTTCTAGCATGATTGTAACTCCATAAATTCATTGATGAGTTTTTGAATTTCTTTTATGCCTATTTCCCAAAAATTTTCATCTTCTATATCAAATCCAAACATTCCTACTAGTTCTTTTGGACTCACACTTCCACCTAAAGAAAGCATTTTGATATAAAGTTCTTTAAAATTTTCACATTTTTTGCTTTTGTAAAGTCCATAAAGAGCTAAAACTAAAAGTTGGGCATAAGCATAAGCATAGCAGTAAAAAGGAGAATGGATAAAATGAGGAATATAACTCCACCAAGAAGCATAATTTTTTGTAAGTTTTACGCTATCTTGAAACATTTTTTGAGATTCTTCCATCCAAATTTTATTGATTTCTTCGGTGCTTAATTCATTTTCTTGAGCATGTAAGCGTCTTTCAAAACAAGTAAAATTAATTTGTCTATAAAAAGTTGCAAAAATATCTTCGATTTTATTTGCATATAAAGATAGGAGTTCTTCTTTTTTTAACTTATCTTTAATAAAATCAAATACGAGCATTTCGGCAAAAACTGAAGCTGTTTCTGCGGTGGTTAAAGGTGTGTTTTGATTTAAGTAGCTTACATTGTAAGAAAGTTTTTGATGGATAGTGTGTCCTAATTCATGTGCAAGTGTAAAAAGATCACGCCTTTTATCGGTGTAGTTTAATAAAACAAAAGGATGCGCATCAGAAGTTGCAGAATGTGAAAAAGCACCCCCTTGTTTATTTTCTTGTGGATAAACATCAATCCAGCCTTGATTAAAAGCATTTTTTGCTATATCATAAAATTGCGGAGAAAAAGCTTGAAATGCCTCTAAAACAATATTTTTACTTGTTTTAAAATCAAAACTTGCTTCTTTTCCTATGGGTGCATATCTATCAT
This sequence comes from Campylobacter sp. BCW_6464, assembly GCF_001762775.1. Classification (NCBI taxonomy): domain Bacteria; kingdom Pseudomonadati; phylum Campylobacterota; class Epsilonproteobacteria; order Campylobacterales; family Campylobacteraceae; genus Campylobacter; species Campylobacter sp. BCW_6464. The sequence continues at coordinate 35,391 of NZ_MJXM01000041.1, forward strand.
AGTCTTTAAGCTCATCATAGCCCAAAATTTGTTTTTTTCTTTTGTAAAATTGCGATACTAAGTTAAAATGTTTTTGCGCACTTGCTATCAAGGAATCAACGCTTTTTTGCGAAATTTGATTGCTGATATGTCTTGAAATTTCAGCATTTTCATAACCTCTTAATAAGCTTATATTTTTTCTTTCTGTTTTTATCATATTGATAATAAAACTTAAAAGTCTGCTATTTTTTTGCAAAACTTTACTGAATTTTTTAGCAGCTTTTTTGCGTATTTTTCTATCTTCGTCATACATTTTGCTTAGAATTTCTTCTTCGCTAAGTTTTTTACCTTCAAAAGGGATTTTTAAAGCACTCATACTTTCATCAAAAAGCCTACTAAAAGCATTTGCACCTGTATTTGAAAGATAGAGCATAATGCGTTCTTCGTTTTTGCTAAGATTATAGCGTTTGTTTTGCAATAAATTAGAAAGATAAAAATCATAATCTTTACAAAAAGTTGTAAATTCTTGACTTTTTTCAGGAGTTAACTCACAAAATTCAAGCTCGAAAAAGAGTAAATTTTCTTCTATTTTTTTGCATTCTTCTTCGTATTGTGCGTAAAAAGAACCATTTTGAGTGTTTTTAGCAAAAAGCAAATAAGCATAAGTCATGATTTTACCAAGAGCTTGATTTAAATTTTCATAATCTTTTAAAGCTTGCAAAAACTCATTAGTATTTAATGTATAAAGTTTATTTTCATAGTTTTTTTTGAAATTTAAACTTTGTTGGATTTGATCTTGTGTAAAATTTTGTAATGTTTCTTTATCGTGAAATAAAGCGCTTAAATCCCATTCTAACATTTTTTATCCTTCATTTTCTAGTATGAGTTTTTTAAGAACAGCCATTCTAATAGCCACTCCATTTTTAACTTGTTTTAAAACTAAAGTTCTTTCATCACTCATCATTTCATCACTTATGTCAATATTGCGATTTACAGGGCCTGGATGTAGTAAAATAAGCTTTTTATCTTTTACTAAGCTTTTTTGAATGCAAAAATCATTTGCGTAGTCTTTAAGTGAAGCATAAACGGTTTTATTATGTCTTTCTGTTTGTGTTCTAAGACTCATAATAATATCTGAATTTGCTATGATATTCTCATCAAGCTTATAATGTTTTTTAAGATGGGTATTGGGCATAAAATGTGGTGGAGCTACTAGGGTAATATCAAGATTAAATCTGCTTAAAAGTTCTATATTGGACGCTGCAACACGGGAATTTTTAATATCACCTACGATGCAAATTTTCTTACCTTTGACATCGCCTTGAAAATGATTATAAATAGTGAATAAATCTAGCAAAGCTTGGGTAGGATGGGCGTGTTTTCCATCTCCTCCATTAACAACTGGACAATGCATATGCTTTGCCAATATCAAAGGAACTCCTGAGTTTGCGTGTCTTATAACAATAGCATTAGGACTCATGGCATCTAAATTAGCAGCAGTATCATAAAGAGTTTCTCCTTTGCTAGAGCTTGATCTTGAAACATCAAGGCGTAAAACCCTAGCACCTAATCTTCTTGCAGCGCTTTCAAAAGATGAAAGGGTGCGTGTAGAGTTTTCAAAAAAAATTGTCGTGATACTTTTTCCTTTAAGAAAAGTTCTAGGTTTTTCATCTAAGAAATCACTTGCTTCTTTAAAAAGCTCCATAATTTCGACTTTATTAAAATCCTTTGTAGTGATGAGATGACGCATGCTTTTACCTTATTTGATATTATAATTTAATTCATTTTTAGAACAAATTGCTGTAAAAAGAACATCTGTAGAACTATTTAAAGCAGTTTCAACACTATCTTGAATAACCCCTATAATAAAACCTATGGCAACTACCTTCATAGCAATATCATAGTCTATATTAAATAAAGAACAAGCCAAAGGTATAAGCAGTAAGGATCCACCCGCAACTCCGCTAGCCCCGCAAGCTGCAAAGGTGGCAATAATGCTTAATAAAAGGGCTTGCAAAAGACTGATTTCTATACCAACGGTATTGGCTGTAGTAAGACTTAAAATAGCTATAGTAACTGCCGCTCCTGCCATGTTGATAGTAGCTCCTAAAGGTATAGAAATGCCATAAAATTCTTTATCTATGCCAAGTTTGGCGCAAAGTGCCATATTAACAGGGATATTTGCCGCTGAACTTCTTGTGAAAAAAGCAAAAAATGCACTGTGTCTTAAGCAGATAAAAATCAAAGGAAAAGGATTTTTTCTTGTATAAAAAAAAACTATTAAGGCATTGATAACAAAAGTAACAAAAAGCATAGTAGCTACAAGTAAAAATAAAAGTTTTATATAGCTTAGTAAGCCTTGTGCTCCTGTTTGTGCTACAGAATTAGCCACAAGTCCAAAAATTCCAAAAGGAGCAAGTTTTACTACAAATTTAACAATTTTCAAAACCCCTTCATTGATATCTATAAAAACTTGTTTTACTTCGTTAGAGCAGTGTTTTAATGCTATGCCTCCAGCTATTGCCCAGGTTAAAATTCCTAAATAATTCCCACTTGAAAGAGCATTTATAGGATTATCGACAATTTTAAATAAAAGATCTTTAAAAATCTCACTCATGTGGGTTGGAGATGAGTTTGTAGCGGTTTGAATTCCATCTAAAACAAGCTTTACAGGAAAGAAAAAATTAGCAAGAACCGCACAAGCTGAAGCAAGAAAGGTGCCTACTATATATAAAATGATAATATTTTTGATCTTAGCACCACTTTGAGAAAAATCTTTAGTGCAAATTGAAGTTAAAATCAAAACAAAAACAAGCATAGGAGCGATAGCTTTTAAGGCACTTGTAAAAAGTATTCCGAGTAAATTTGCAATTTCAGATATTTCTTTAGAACTAATGCCTATAAGTATTCCTAGTACTATACCTATGCAAATTTGAACTATGAGGTTGCCTTTAGCGTAGCTTTGAATGATTTTAGAAAACATAAAAACCTTTTAAATATTTTTTATATCAGAAGTTGATTTTAGCTAATTTTTGCTTAATTTTAGAGAATTTTTAATTTATCAAGCTTTGATAAGTTTATTTGGATACAATTGTGGTTCATTTTAAATGAAAGGACTTTTTATGTATCTATTCACTTCAGAAGTCGTAAGTGCAGGTCATCCAGACAAGTGCGCTGATATAATCGCTGATACGATAGTGGATATACTCTTGAAAAATGACAAAAATTCAAGGGTGGCGAGTGAGGTTTTTGTCGCAGGAAATAAGGTTGTGATAGGAGGCGAAGTTAAGTCAAATCACAAACTTAGTAAAGCTGATTACGATAATTTAGTTAAAGATGTTTTAAAAAACATTGGTTATGATGGGGCAGGGCATTTTAACAAAGAGCAGTGTTTGCATCCTGATGAAGTTGATGTTATGGTGTTTTTAAATGAACAAAGCCCTGATATTAATCAAGGTGTTGATCAAGAAGATGGCGAAACAGGGGCAGGTGATCAAGGCATTATGTTTGGTTTTGCAAGTTGTGAGGCTGAAGAATACATGCCAGCAGCCATTAGCTATGCAAGAATGCTATGTGATAAAGTCTACGCTTATGCAAAAGCAAATCCACACGAACTTGGCGTGGATATTAAAACTCAAGTAACTATTGATTATGGCACTAAGGCGAATTTTGAAAATTGCAAACCGCAAAGTATTCATACTATAGTAGTTTCTGCGCCTTGTGTTGAAAGTATGAAAATAGAAGATTTAAGATCTTTGGTGATGAAACTTATCTTAGATAGTAATTTACCAAAAGAACTTTTTGACCCTAATAAGACTAGAATTTTAATCAATCCAACTGGTAAATATATTAATCATTCTTCTTTACATGATAGTGGTTTAACAGGAAGAAAACTTATAGTAGATAGTTTTGGAGGTTATTCTCCAATAGGTGGTGGCGCACAATCGAGCAAAGATTATACTAAAGTTGATAGAAGTGGACTTTATGCAGGTAGATGGCTAGCTAAAAATATAGTTGCAGCAGGGCTTGCTAAAAAATGTATTGTTCAACTTAGTTATGCTATAGGTGTTGCAAAACCTACTTCGGTAAGTGTGGATTGTATGGGCACAAATACCAGTGTAAATGATGATGTTTTAAGTGATTTTGTTATGCAAAACTTCTCTTTAACGCCAAATTGGATCCGTGATAAATTTCATCTGGATAAACCAAGTAAAGAAACTTTTCTTTATGCGGATGTAGCGGCTCGTGGGCAAGTAGGACAAAAGGACTATCCTTGGGAACAACTTGATGCTCTAGAACAGTTTAAAAAGCTGCTTTAAAAAATTAACAATATTATACAAGCTTAAATAAGGCTTGTATAATTATAAAGAATTAATGAAGTTGTATTAATTTTTGACTTAGAGGGATATTTTTCAATATCCCCCATAAATATAAAAGTTAGGAAGGAAGCTAAATTAATTTAGCTTTGGGGTAAAAACCCCTCTAAGTCAAAATATTATTTGACAGAATTATAATATAAAATAACTTAAATTACTTTAAAATTAAAATTTTAATATTATTTTTTATCATTAAATATTTCTTTGGATAAATTTTTTCCAATCTTTACTTAAAAGCTTTTTAGGGAGTATAACTATATTCTCTTTACCATTTGTAGCATGATAAACACTAACCCCATATTTACTTGCATAAAATTTCATTAAGAGTTGTTGGAGTTTGTATTCGCTGCTATTATTAAACCAAGCATTGTTGCTTAGAGCTATAATAATTTGTGAATTTTGATAGTTTTGTTCTTTGGTAGCTTCATAACAAATTGCATTTGTAATAATTTGATTGTCTAATTTATATTTGCTTTGTATAGGACCTTGGGAAAATTCTTCAATATTTTTAAGAAAATATTTTTTTATTAAGTCTTTAAAAAATGGAATTTTTTCACCAAAGGGAACTAAAAAATGCTTATTTAAAATATAGACATTGCCTTTTTTAAAGATATACGTGCTATTGTAAGTATGCTCTTTTTCAGTATAAAATGCTCCCGTAATAATGGTAATTTTATAAGATAATTCTTTAAGCATAAGTTCATATTTGGTATTTTTTAAATCAAAAGCAAAAGCGGTTTCAGGCAAGATTACAAGTTCTTTTTTTTCATTTATAGCTTGAAATATATCTTGAATTAGGATATCAGAATTTGATTTTAAATTTTCTTGTAAAAATTTTTGATCTTGAGAGATATTAGTATTGATGAGTTTGTAGTTTAAATTAAGAGTTTGAGCTTGTTTTTCATTATATTGAAATCCACTAAAGAATAAAACAAGAACAATTGCTATTTTATAATATCTTGATATATAACCCTCATAGATGAAATATGCTATTAAAAATATGCAAATAATACCACGATAACTTGGGTCAAAAAAACCATAAACTGTAAAAATTCCCCAATTAAGCCAATTAAATCCTAAAGGATGGATAAAACTTATGCAAAAAATTCCACAAAGTCTTAAAAAATCAAATTTTAATAAATAACATAATCTAAAAAGTAGTCCATAAATAAAACCAATGATAATTGGTATAATTGGTACTAAATAGTTTAGATTAAAATAAATTGAAGATAAACCAATCCACCAAAACCAAAGAATCCCTACAAAAAAACCTATCCAAAAATATTGTTTAGAATTTTTACTTTTTAGAAGTAAAACTAACCCGTAAATAGCTAAAAATGGGCTAATGGTTTGTGTAAAAATATTTTCAAAAAATGATAGATAAATAGAATTTGAAAGTAAAATTGCAATAAAAAAGACTTTTATTATTTTAAAAATGATAGAATTAGTGTTTAATTTTTTTGGAATAAAGGAAAAATATGGCAGAAAATTCAATTTTAACTTCATTATTACCTCTTGTAGTGTTATTTGCAATTTTTTATTTCTTGGTGATCAGACCGCAACAAAAACAAGCAAAAGCACATAAACAAATGCTTGAGTCTTTGCAAAAAGGAGATAAAATCATCACTAATGGCGGACTTATTTGTGAAGTCGTAAAACCAGAGGAGGATTTTATCAAAGTTAAGCTTAATGAAGACAATGTTACTGCAAAAATTTCAAGAGAATTTATAGCAAAGAAAATTGATGCGTAATTCTAAAATCAATTATCGCTTGATTATTTTTATAGCGGTATTTATTTTTGGAGTGGCTTTTTCACTCCCTTCTTTTTTGCAGTCAGAACGTGGTGCGAAGATTAATTTAGGGCTTGATTTGCAAGGTGGGCTTTATATGCTCTTAGGTGTAGATAATGAAGAAGCTGTAAAATCTAAAATAAAATCAATTGCATCTTCATTGAGTTATTCTTTTAATAAAGAAAATATTTTAAATGACGGCTTAAATACCCATGATGATATTTTAGAATTTACTTTGCTTGATAATGCGGATATTGCAAAAGTTGAAAATTTGCTTAAAGAAATAAAAGGAATTAATATACAAAGTGAAAATATGCACTATAAAATTTCTTTTACCTCAGAAGAAGTAAAAAATATAGAAAATTTTGCACTTTTGCAAGCAGTTGAAACCATAAGAAATAGGCTTGATCAATTTGGTTTAGCAGAGCCAACAGTTGCTAAACAAGGTAATGATAAGATTTTGGTTGAACTTGCAGGGATTAAAACCAAAGAAGATGAACTAAGAGCAAAAGAACGCATCACAAAAGCAGCACATTTACAACTTATGGAAGTTGATGATTCTAAAATGGGTCAAGCTTCCACAATGAGCGACGCTGAGGCTGCGAGTTATGGACTGATTTTAGTGCCTGATTCTAGAAATCCAAATTTAAAATATACCTTAAAAAGTATACCTATTTTAGATGGATCTATGCTTACTGATGCTAGAGTAGGGATTAGTGATAAGAGTAATTATCCTGTGATTAATTTTACTTTAAATGCCGAGGGTTCTAAAAAATTTGCTGATTATACAGGAGCAAATGTTGGAAAGCGTCTTGCTATTGTACTTGATAATAAAGTATATTCTGCTCCATCTATCAATGAACGCATAGGCGGAGGTAGTGGGCAAATCAGTGGAGCTTTTACTCAAGAAGAAGCACGCGATGTGGCGGTAGCTTTAAGAAGTGGAGCTTTGCTTGCGCCTGTAAAATTACTTGAACAAAGAAGCATAGGACCATCTTTAGGTGCTGATAGTATTAAAATGAGTATGATAGCCTTAATCGGTGCATCGGTTTTTATTGTAGTATTTATGATGATGTATTACGGTGTGGCAGGAATTTTTGCAAATATTGCAATGCTAGTTAATGTTTTGGTAGTAGTTGCTGTTATGGCTATGTTTGGAGCAACTTTAACTTTACCAGGGATGGCAGGACTTGTTTTAACTGTGGGTATGGCAGTAGATGCAAATGTGATTATCAATGAGCGTATACGAGAACTCTTGCGAGATGGAGTAAATATAAGAGTTAGTATAGAACAAGGTTATAAAAATGCTATGAGTGCGATTATAGATTCAAATATCACTTCTTTAGTTACTTCGGTAGCACTTTATGCCTATGGAACAGGAGCAGTTAAAGGTTTTGCTGTGACTTTGGGAATTGGTATCGTTGTTTCTATGATTACAGCTATTTTAGGAACTCACGGAATGTTTGATTATTTTATGCAACGCATAGAAAAAAATAATAATACAAGATTTTGGTTTGGCTATAGGAGAAGATAATGCAGTTTTTTAGCGAAAAGAAAATTTATGATTTTATGAGAATGCGTTTTGCTGCTATTTCCCTTTCTTTTATTTTGTTTTTTGGTTCTATTTATTTACTTTGGGATAGGGGTTTACAATATGGCATTGATTTTAGCGGAGGAACTTTAGTTCAGCTTAAATATGAAAATGCAGCTCCTATAACGCAAATTCGAGAAATTTTAGAAAATCAAGGAACTTTTCAAAATTTATCTGTAACTGAGTTTGGAAGCAATGAAGAAGTAACTATACGCTTTTTAGGAAGTAATGATAATGTAAGCAATGATATAGGCGAGCATATAAGCACTCTTTTAAAGGATACGGGAAAATTTGAGGTGCGTCGTGCTGATGTGGTAGGACCAAAAGTAGGTGATGAACTTAGAAATAAAGGACTTATGGCTATAGCTGTATCTTTGATAGCAATTTTAATTTATATAGCGTTGCGTTTTGAGTGGCGTTTTGCTCTTGCGGCTATAATCAGTGAAATTCATGATGTTGTGATTACTTTAGGAGCAATTTCTTTATTTAAAATTGATGTCAATTTAGATACTTTGGCTGCTGTTTTAACTGTGCTTGGATACTCTTTGAATGATACAATTATTATTTTTGATAGAATCAGAGAAGGTATTAAAACAAGTAAAAAAACCGAACTTGCACCTATTATTAATGAAAGTGTTTCAGCAACTTTATCAAGAACGGTTTTAACTTCAGGGTTGACTTTAGCAACCGTTGTGATACTTTATTTCTTTGGCGGGGAAATGATACAAGGATTTTCTTTGGCTTTAATTGTAGGTATTATAGCGGGAACTTTAAGCTCTATCTTTGTTGCAAGTCCGACATTATTATGGTTTAAATTTAGTGTGCTTGAGTTTAGAAATAAAGAAATTGAAAAAGCAAAAAGAAAACAAGATAAAGAACGCAATCGTGCAATGTATGAAAAAGGAACTGTGTAAGGAGAATTTATGGCTTATGAAGCAAGTTTAATAGAAAAAAAATGGCAAAAAATTTGGGATGAAAATGAATATTTTGAGCCAAAAGATGACTTAAATTTGCCTAAAAAATATATTTTATCGATGTTTCCTTATCCTAGTGGACGCATTCATATGGGGCATGTAAGAAATTATACTATAGGTGATGCTTTGGCAAGATATTATCGCAAGATAGGTTTTAATGTTTTACATCCTATAGGTTTTGATAGTTTTGGCATGCCTGCTGAAAATGCAGCTATTAAACATAAAATTCATCCTAAGTCATGGACTTATGAAAATATAGCTTATATGAAAAAAGAACTTTTTTCTTTAGGTTTTTCTTTTTCTAAAAAAAGAATGCTTGCTACTTCAGATCCACTTTATACAAAATTTGAGCAAGAATTTTTTATTAAGATGTTTGAAAAAGGTTTGATTTACACTAAAGAAGCAAATGTAAATTGGTGTGAACAAGATCAAACGGTTTTGGCTAATGAGCAAGTTGAAGACGGAAAATGTTGGCGTTGTGGTCATGAAGTGGTGCAGAAAAAAATGCCAGGTTATTATGTAAAAATCACTGCTTATGCTGAGGAACTTTTAAAAGATTTAGAAGAATTAAAAGATAAATGGCCTAATCAAGTTTTAACTATGCAAGAAAATTGGATTGGTAAAAGCGAAGGTTTGGAATTTTCTTTAAATTTAGACGAAGAAAGCAAGCAAAAAACCAAAGAAAGTTCTTTAGAAGTTTTTACTACAAGAGCAGATACAATTTATGGAGTTTCGTATATCGCTTTAGCTCCAGAACATAAAATTGTTCAAAATTTGCTTTCGCAAAATTTATTAAATCAAGATGTATTAAATAAAATCAAAACTATTCAAAATCAAAGCCCAAGAGAAAGACAAAGTTCTGAAAAAGAAGGTTATTTTCTAGGAATTTATGCCATTCATCCTTTAAGCGGAGAAAAAATTCCTTTGTGGGTGGCTAATTTTGTCTTGGCTGATTATGGTAGTGGAGCGGTTATGGCTGTTCCAGCTCATGATGAAAGAGATTTTGAATTTGCAACAAAATATAATCTTGCCATCAAACAAGTTATTCAAACTCAAGAAAATTTACCTTATACGCAAAAATCAGGAAAATTAATTAATAGCCAAGAGTTTGATAATCTTGATTGTAATGAGGCAAGATTAAAAATCATTTCTCAGTTTGAAGCTAAAAATATAGGAAAAAGGGTTGTAAATTTTAAAATTCGTGATTGGGGTGTTTCACGCCAAAGATATTGGGGTGCGCCTATTCCTATGATTAAATGTCAAATTTGTGGTATAGTGCCTCAAAAACTAGAAAATTTACCTATTATCTTACCTGAAGATGTGCAAATTACAGGTGAGGGTAATCCACTTGATAAACATCCAACTTGGAAAAATTGTATTTGTCCTAAATGTGGCAAAGAGGCTCAAAAAGAAAGTGATACTTTAGATACTTTTTTTGAAAGTTCTTGGTATTTTGCACGTTTTGCAAGTGATGAGAGAACTTGGCAGGAAAAAGCTTTAGATGAAAAAAGTGTAAAGTATTGGATGAGTGTGGATCAATATATAGGTGGTATTGAACATGCAATCTTGCATTTACTTTATGCGAGATTTTTCCAAAAAGCTTTAAGAGACTTGGGTTATTTAACACAAAATGAACCTTTTGATAGACTTTTAACTCAGGGTATGGTGTTAAAAGATGGTGCTAAAATGTCAAAATCAAAAGGCAATGTTGTAGATCCTGATGAGATTATAGAAAAATACGGTGCTGATACCGCAAGACTTTTTATACTTTTTGCTGCGCCTCCGGCTAAAGAGCTTGAATGGAATGATGATGCGGTTGAAGGGGCTTATAGATTTATTTGCAAACTCTATGATAGGGCGCAAAATGTTAAAAAAGGTGAGCTTGTAGAATTAAAACAAGAAAATTTAAATAAAGAAGAAAAATATGCAAGATTAAAGGTATATGAAGCTTTGAAAAAATCTTTTGAAGTTTATCATCAAAGTTTTGCTTTCAATACTTTAATTGCAGCTTGCATGGAAGCTTTAAATGCTTTAGCGCTTTGCAAAAATGAAGCTTTGGAGCAAGAGGCTTTTTATATTATTTTAAATATTTTAGAGCCTATTATTCCTCATGTTTGTTTTGAGCTTAGCGAGGAGCTTTTTAAATGTAAAAATTTCAAAAAATTAGAACTTAAAGAAGAGGTTTTTGTAAAAGATACTTTAAATTTAGCTGTAAGTATTAATGGTAAAAAAAGGGCTGAATTTGAAATTTCAAGTAGTGCGAGTAAAGAAGAAATTTTAGCTTTTGCAAAAGAAAATACTGCTAAATGGCTTGAAGGTAAGAGTATAGTTAAAGAAATTTATGTGGAAGGAAAGCTAGTTAATCTAGTGATTAAATGAAAAAGATTTTAATTTTTTGTATAGGTTTATTTTTAGGTGCTTGTGGATATGTTCCTACATCAAAAATCGCTAATAATATTTTCGATGAGAAGGTTTATGTTAATGTTGAATTAAGTCAACAAGACCCAAAAAATAGTATCTATGTTGCCGATACTTTAAAAGAAATGGTAATTTCAAAATTAGGGCGTAAACTTGCTTTAAAACACGAGGCAGATGATGTAATTAATGTTAAAATGAATAATTTAGAATTTATTCCTTTAGCTTATGATAAAAATGGCTATGTCATTAGTTATAAAGCTAAATTAAATTTAGATTTTAATGTTGTCTTTAAAGATGGTTCAAGTCAGGCTTTTAGTACAAGTGGAAGTTATAATTTTGAAATTTCTCCAAATAGTATTATTAGTGATTCTGCAAGGTATGAGGCTATTCGAGCAGCTTCAAGCGAGGCATTTGATGAGTTTATTTCCGTAATTGCTATTAAAGGGCAAAAACGTGATTCCAAATACTAATGAAATAGCAAAGCAAACTTTAATTGCATTAAAAGAAAGAAAACTAAAACCGACTCCTGAAAATTATACGGAAATTTTTGAAGAACTATCTTTAAAATATGGTATCACAAGCTCAAATAAAGCTAAACTTGACAAATACAAAACCTTACTTTTACCGATTTATCAACAAGAATTAAATTCTAAAACTATAAGAAGTTTAGAAGAACTAATTAGTTTTTTAATTTCTGTTTTAAATAGACAAAGCGGAAAACAATTTAGTGAATTTTTTGATTTTTTATATACCATATCTAAAACTTTGCAAATAAGTAAGGATAAAAAGATAAGAGATTTGGCTAAGGTGACTTCGATTAGAATTTCTAAAACTATGGATAGTGAAAGTATTTACTTGCTTACCAAAAAATGGAAGGAGCTTGAAAGAAATTATGATGAAAATAATTTAGAAGAACAAGCTCGTAAATATGGCATTAGTAAATATGATGATTATGATAGCGTGATTAAAAAACTCTTAGTTAAACTTGAAGAGCGTAGTTATGAGCACTTTAGTGAATTATTATGCTTGGGTTTAAATCCTTCATTGGTGGAAGATTTAAAAATTCAAGGTTTTATACAAAATTTAACACAAAAACCTTTTATAATAGGCGAAGAAAATTTTAAGAACGAATTAATGGAATTTATCAATCATCGCATAATGGTTGATAATATGTATGTCCAAAAAAATTTAAATTTTTTTAATGATAATCTAAAAAAAATCTATGAATTGCTTGTTTTGCTTAATAAATCGAATGAACAAAACATGGATTTTATTAATACCTTAAAACCAGATGAAAATGGGGAAGTAAAACTTAGTTTTGAGGATTTAAAACTAAAATTTAAACAACTTGGAGAAAAAATTACATCTTTAAATAATCAAATTGAATTCACGCAAAGTTTGGAGGAGAGAGAGGCTTGGAGTGTTCTTAAAGAGCTTGATAAAATGGATGAAAATTTTAATAAGTATAAAGTTAATTATTCTTTAGCTTTATTTTCTATAGTAAATTACCGTTTCATTATGGAAAAATATGGTATGGGAAGTTTGAATGAAATTTTTGTTCGATTTAAAAAAATTTTAAAAGATTCTTGTAGCGAATTTGATGAACTGTGGATGATAGATGAAAAGAGTTATTTGATTGTTTCGCCAGGAAAAAGTAAAGATGAAATTACACAGCTTGTAAATACAAATCTTAAAACTATAGAAAATTTTAGATTTATTTATAAGCAAGATATTATAACTCCTAAAATTCAAGTGGCTTATCTTGATAAGCAAAGTAAGCCAAGTATTAATATTTTAGACGAGTTAATAAAGCAAATTACAGCGGTTAATGAGCAATATAATGAAAGTTGAGAATTTTTTAGCCCAAAAAAGTATAAATTACGATAAAATTGACCGTTTTTTGATGTTTAGAATGTATGAAAAATATAAGAAATGTTTTAAAAATATTCCTATAATCCAACTTATAGGCACAAACGGTAAAGGTAGCACGGGCAGATATTTAACTCAACTTTTAGAAAATTTAAATTATAAAATAGGGCATTATACTAGCCCGCACATTTTCAGTTTTAATGAAAGATTTTATCTTGATGGTAAGATTGCAAATGATGAAGAATTAGATCAAGCGCATATAAGACTTGAAGAAATTTTTAAACAAGACTTGCAAAAATTAAGTTATTTCGAATATGCTACTTTTTTAGCTATGATTTTATTTCAAAAATGCGATTTCATTGTTTTAGAAGCAGGGGTGGGTGGAGAATATGATGCTACTTCTGTTTTTGAAAGAAGAATGAATATTTTTACAAGAATTGGATTTGACCATGTTCAAATTTTGGGTAATTCTTTAGAAGATATTGCAAGAACCAAGCTTAAAATTATGGCACCTATAGCACTTATAAGTGATGAGCAAGAGCAAAATGTTTTAAAGTTAGCAAAAAAAATTGCTTTTTTAAAAAAAGCTGATTTGCAAGTTTCTTCCTTAAATCCTTTTTTGAAAGAAAATTTTGAGATTTATTGTAAAAAGTTTGTTTTACCTTGTTTTTTAAAGCATAATTTAAAGCTTGCATTAAAGGCTTGTGAAATTTTAACTTCGCAAGAAAAAACCTTAGAAGCTTTAAAAAAGTTACAAGAGTTAAATTTACAAGGAAGATGCCAAGAAATTTCTCCAAATTTTTTTGTTGATGTGGGTCATAATCCCATGGCTGCTAAGGCTATGCTTGATAAATTTCAAGGAGAAAAAATAAATCTTATTTATAATGCTTATTTGGATAAGGATATTTTTCAAATTTTAAATGCATTAAAGCCTATTATTGATACAATACAAATATATAAATATAAAAGTGCAGAACGAAAGCTGGCTGATGATGAAATTTATAGTATTGCATCAAAGCTAGGCATACAATGTAAAGAATTTGTAAAATTAGAAGAAAATAAAAAAAATCTAGTTTTTGGCTCTTTTATGCTGGTAGAAAATTTTTTAAAGGAGTGGTGTGGTAAAAAATAAATTCACTATTACCATTACAGATATTAACGGTTCAAGACATTTTTATTTAAATCAAATAATCAAAAAAATAGTTTTTTATACTATTGCTTTTATTGTTTTATTTTTAGTTTTTAGTGGTTTTTATATCAAATATCTCGATAGCAAACTTAGTGATATCAGTGAAAAGCGTGAGGAGCTTTTGAAAAAAAGCAAAGAATTGGAATTATCTAATTCGCAAATGCAAAAAAGCATAGAAGAAAAAACTCAGCAGTATGCAGCTATAGAAGATAAAATAGCTTCTTTTGAAGAGGCTTTGGGCTTAGAAGCAGAAAATAATCTTACAATTAGTGCAAGACTTGATAATCTTCAGCTTACCAATGAGCAGCAGCTTGGAATTTTGGGGCAAATTCCTAATGGATGGCCTATTGAAAATAAAGGCATTACAGGAAATTTTGGCTGGAGAGAGCATCCGCTTTTAAAAAGAAGGGAATTTCATCCTGGTATTGATTTAAGAGCAGAAATTGGTACTCCTATTTATGCACCAGCAAGTGGAGTAGTGGAATTTTCAGGTTATAGTGATAATGGCTATGGCTATAATGTAATTTTATTGCATAATTTTGGTTTTAAAACAGTATTTGCTCATATGATGCGCAAAGAAGTAGTCAAAGCAGGTCAATTTGTTAGCAAGGGGCAGTTGATAGGTTATAGTGGCAATACAGGTCTTTCTACGGGACCGCATTTGCACTATGAGGTAAGGTTTATTAATAAAACTTTAGAACCTTTGTATTTTTTAAATTTGCAAAGAAAAAATATGAATGATTTTTTTAATCAAGAAAGGAGAGTTCCATGGCAATCTTTAATAAAGGCGGTATCAGCCCAACATCCAGTCCTAGCTCAGAAACAACAGTAATTTCTTCAGGTGCGAGAATTGAGGGTAAATTTTATTTTGCTTCTATGCTTCATGTCGATGGAGAGTTAAGTGGTATTATTCATTCTGAAAGCATTGTAGTTATCGGAAAAAATGGAAATTTAAAAGGTGAATTACAAGCAGATAAAATTGTAGTAAATGGGTGTTTTGAAGGGCAACTTGAGGCCAATAGTTTAGAAATTTTAGCGGGCGGAGTTGTTAATGGCGATATTTCAACGCAAAAAATTTCTATAGAAAATGGCGGTCGCTTTAATGGAACTAGTAAAATTAAAGAAGATACTATCAAACTTATTGAAAATAACAACGAAGAATAATGCAAGCTTCATTTTATGAATACCTACAAAATCCAAAAATTTGTGAACTTTTGCTTTGTAAAGATGAAAAACAAGCAGATTTGCTCGCTCAAGTTTCACGATTTAAGGGTTTAAAAACCTTTGTTTTACCTGATTTTAGAGCGCAGTTTGGAGATGATTTAAGGGCTTTTTCCAAAGAACTTTTTAATCTTTGCAAGATTTTAAATGCTTATCATAAAGAAGAAGAAAAAAAAATCCTTATTTCTCCTTTAAATACTGTTTTAAAAAAACTTCCTTCAAAAAAACATTTGCAAAATTATTATATCGATAAAAAACAAAATTTTGATTTGAAATGTTTTGAAGATGAAATTTCAAGATTGGGATACGAATTTGTAGATATAGTTCAGGATAAAGGTGAAATTTCAATTCGTGCGGATATTATTGATATTTTTTGTATCAATGAAGAAAATCCTATTAGAATTTTACTTTTTGGCGAAGAGATTGAAAGCATAAGATATTTTGATTTGCAAAGTCAAAAGTCTATTCCTAATGAACTAGAACATTTTGAAATTTGTCCTTTTTTAAAATATTTTGACAAAGAAAATTATGAAATTTTTAAGGATAAATTAGAAGATTTTCAAAGCGATACTTTAATACATGATATCAATTCTTTAGGGTTTTGGTGTATTGATGATTTTTTTGATTATTTAGAACTTGATTTTTTAGCTTGTGAAAAGTTTGATATTAATGAATATGAAAAAGATATAAGTTTTGTGAATGCAAAAATTTTACCTCAAGCTAAAAAATTTAAAGAATTGCAAAGTTCTTACAATAAAGATTTTTTTGAATTTCATAAAAATAAAAAAATCACACTTTTGGCTAAAAATGAAGCTTTGTTTAAAGCTTTGGAGCTTGAAGATACTCAAAATATCCATTTTGTAAAAAGTGATTTAAGGCTTAATCTTATTAGTCCTGAAGAGCTAATCATTTCTTTAAATCAAAAAGAAAAACAAAAAACAAGAAAAAAAGCTAGTTTGATTATAGATGAGCTTAAAAATGGGGATTATATAGTACACGAAGATTATGGGGTAGGTAAATTTTTAGGTCTTGAGATGATAGTGATAAGCGGAGCAAAAAAAGAGTTTGTTGCTATAGAGTATCAAAATTCTGATAAGCTTTTATTGCCAGTGGAAAATCTTTATTTAATTGATAAATATTTGGGCGTGAGTGGATCTATTCCAAGTTTAGACAAACTAGGTAAAACAAGCTTTATTAAACTTAAAGAAAAATTAAAAACTAAACTTTTAGCCATAGCTTCTGAAATTGTTATTATGGCAGCTAAAAGATCTTTGGTGCAAGCAAAAAAAATCACAGTGGATTTAAATAGACAAGCTGATTTTATAACTAGTGCGGGTTTTATTTATACAAGCGATCAAGAGAAAGCTTGTCATGAAATTTTGCAAGATTTTCAAAGTGGAAAAGTTATGGATAGGCTTTTAAGCGGTGATGTGGGTTTTGGAAAAACAGAAGTCGCTATGAATGCTATTTATCCAGTAGTTAAAAGTGGATTTTGTGCATTTTTATTTGCGCCTACAACTTTGCTTTCTCATCAGCATTATAAAACCTTAAAAAAGCGTTTTGATCCTTTTGATATAAAGGTTTTTAAACTGGATCGCTTTACAAGTAGTGCAGAAAAAAAACAAGTTTTACAAAATTTAAAAGAAAATAAAGCTTGTGTAGTTGTAGGAACTCATGCGCTTTTAAGTGTAGAATGTGAAAATTTAGCTCTTGTTATTATTGATGAAGAGCATAAATTTGGAGTGAAGCAAAAAGAAAAGCTTAAAGAAATCACTCAAAATTCACATATTTTATCCATGTCAGCAACCCCTATACCAAGAAGCTTAAATCAAGCTTTAAGTTCTATAAAATCTTATAGTGTTTTACAAACTCCACCAGAAGATAGAATGGATGTAAGAACTTTTGTCAAAGAAAATGATGATGCACTTTTAAAAGAAGCTATAGCAAGAGAGTTAAGACGTGGTGGGCAAATTTTTTATATTCATAATCATATTGCAAGTATAGAGCAGTGTAAAAAACATTTATTAGAACTTTTTTCTACTTTGCGTATTTTGATTTTACATTCTAAAATCGATGCCAAGGTGCAAGAAGAAGAAATGTTAAAATTTGAAAACAAAGAATATGATTTGCTTTTAAGTACCTCTATTGTAGAAAGTGGGATTGATTTACCTAATGCAAATACTATCATAGTAGAAAAAAGCGATCGTTTTGGTATGGCTGATTTGCATCAATTGCGTGGGCGTGTAGGAAGAAGTGATAAGCAAGGTTATTGTTATTTTTTAATCGAAGATAAAAATGCTATCACAAAAGATGCTTTAAAGCGTCTAGTTTCTTTAGAAAGTAATTCTTTTTTAGGTGCAGGTTCTGTTTTGGCTTATCATGATCTTGAAATTCGTGGCGGTGGAAATTTATTAGGCGTAGATCAAAGTGGACATATCGAGCAAATTGGATATAGTTTATATCTTAAAATGTTAGAAGATGAACTTAATGCTTTAAGTAAAAATGAAGTGGATCAAAAAGAAAATAAACTTGATTTAAAACTCAATGTTAATGCCTTTTTAAATAGTGAGCTTATCAGCGAAGATCGCCTAAGATTAGAACTTTATAGAAGACTTAGCAAGTGTGAGCAAGTTCATGAGGTTTATGAGATCGAAGGTGAAATTGAAGATCGCTTTGGAAAACTTGATGTTTATACTAAGCAATTTTTATCTTTGATTATTATTAAAATTTTAGCTTTAAATAAATTTAAAAGTATTAGCAACTATGAGCAAAATATTCAATTTACTGCTTTAAATGATGAAAAAGAACTCATCAAAGCAAAAAGCAAAGACGATGATGATATTTTAGAGGCAATTTTAATGCATTTAAGAAAGGCTTAAAATGGATTGGAATAAAACTTATGCAGCAATTTATAGAGTAAGAAAAGACTATTTAAAGCCTATTTTTGAAATCGATCCTATTACTTTAAAAGATTTAGTAGCTATGGAAAGTCAAAAAAAAGCACTTTATGAAAATACTTTAAATTTCATTCAAAATAAGGGAGCAAATCACGCACTTTTATGGGGATCTAAGAGCACTGGAAAATCAAGTTTAATTAAAGCTATATTTAATGAATTTAAAGAACAGGGCTTAAGACTTGTCGAATTAAATAAAGAAGATTTATTTGCCTTAGCAGATATCATCGATGAAATCAGATTAGAAAATTTTAAATTTATACTTTTTTGTGATGATTTTTCTTTTGAGAAGGGAGATGATAGTTATAAATTTTTAAAACCTTTACTTGAGGGAAGCATAGAAAAAGCTCCAAATAATGTAATTATTTATGCGAGTTTAAATCGTAGGCATTTATTAAGTGAAAGCATTATTGATAATCTTGATACTCAAATTGCACATACAGAACTTCATTTAAGCGAGGCTGCTGAAGAAAGATTAAGCTTGAGCGATAGATTTGGTTTGTGGTTAAGTTTTTATCAGGGAAATTTAGAAGAGTATTTAAAGATGATAGATTTTTATTTTAAAGATTATTCTTGTGATAAAGAGCTTTTACACGCTAAAGCTAAAGAATTTGCTACTCTAAGAGCAAGTAGAAGTGGTCGTACTGTGAAGCAATTTTATTTGGCTTTTAAGGAGAATTTTAAATGACTGGAGCACAAATTTTTACCAAGCTTTTAAATTTGGATTTAAATTATCATGATTTTGATTGGCTTGAAAATCAAGGATTGAGTGAATTTGAGCTTTTAATTTCTGTGATTTTAACTCAAAATACAAATTGGAAAAATGTCTTAAAAGCTTTAGAAAATTTAAAAAAAGAAAATATTGCAAGCTTAGAACAAATCAATACTTTATCCAATTTAGAACTTGCAACTTTAATTAAGCCTAGCGGATTTTATAATACCAAAGCCAAGCGTTTAAAAGGCTTAGTAGAAAGTATCATAAACACTTATGAAAATTTAGAAAATTTTAAAACAAATGTAAGCAGAGAGTGGCTTTTAAATATCAAAGGTTTGGGTTTTGAAAGTGTTGATGGTATTTTAAATTATCTTTGCAAAAGAGAGATTTTGGTTGTAGATAATTATAGTTTGCGTTTGGCTTTTCACTTAGGCTATGAGTTTGAAAATTATGAAGAATTAAGAGAATTTTTTCAAAGTGGTATAGAGAGTGAGCAAGAAAATTTGTGTAAAATTTTAGGGAGAAAATGCGAACTTTACGAACTTTATCAAATTTTTCATGCTTTGATTGTAGCTTTTGCAAAACAGAGTTTTAAAGGACAAAAATTAAGCCCTAAGGGTGAAGAATGGATCAAAATTTTAAAGGAAGATTTATGAAAGCAAAAGGAAGTGAACTTATACCTGTTTTAACTATAGCAGGGAGTGATTGTAGTGGTGGAGCAGGGATACAAGCCGATCTTAAAACCTTTAGTGCGCACAATCTTTTTGGTATGAGTGTGGTTTTAAGTGTGGTAGCTGAAAATACCGCAAGGGTGATTTCTGTACACGATATACCTACTCAAAGCGTAGATGAACAAATGCTTGCCGTATTTGAAGATATAGTGCCAAAGGCAACTAAAATCGGAATGATAGGTTCTTGTGAATTAATGAGCTGTGTAGCTAAAAATTTAAGCGAGTTTAAACCTCAAAATGTAGTGATCGATCCTGTAATGTTTGCTAAAAATGGCTATGCTTTAATGCCGCAAGAAAATTGTGATTTTTTCAAGCAAACCATAGTAAAATTTGCAGACATTCTTACGCCTAATATTCCTGAAGCAGAGTTTTTATGCGGTTTTAAGATCGCTAATGAAGAGCAGATGATAAAAGCAGCTAAACATTTATGCAGCTTGGGGGCTAAGGCGGTTTTACTTAAAGGCGGACATAGTGAAGAAAATGCCAATGATGTGCTTTATGATGGAAAAGAAATTTATATTTTAAAAGGCGAACGCATAGAAACTAAAAATACTCACGGTACAGGTTGTACGCTTTCTTCGGCTATTGCTAGTAATTTAGCTAAAGGCAAGGATTTATTTTATGCTGTTAGTGAGGCTAAAGAATATGTAAGAAATGCGATTTATTATTCACTCAATCTTGGAAAAGGTTGTGGTCCTACAAATCATTTTTTCAAGTTTTTAGATGAAAAATAAATTAGATCTTAGCCTTTATTTAGTTGCTTCTCAGGGAAATAAAAGCGAGGAGTGTTTTTTAAATACTTTAGAAAATGCTATAAAAGGTGGAGTAAGTATCATACAACTTCGTGAAAAAGAGCTTAATGCAAGAGAATTTTATAAACTAGGTTTAAAGGTACAAAAACTTTGCAAGGCTTATAAAATACCTTTTTTGATTAACGATAGAGTGGACATAGCTTTAGCCTTAGATGCTGATGGGGTGCATTTAGGACAGGAAGATTTAGAAGTAAAACTAGCTAGAAAGCTTTTAGGAGATGAAAAAATCATAGGCTTAAGCCTTAAAAAACTAGAACAACTTGAGTTCATACAAGGAGCAAATTATTTAGGTTGTGGAGCTATCAAGGCAACGCCTACTAAAGAAAGTTCGCTTTTAAGCTTTGAGCTTTTAAGCCAAATTTGTGATAAAAGTCCTATAGGGGTTGTAGCTATAGGAGGGGTTGATAAAGCAGTGCTTGATGAGTTAAAGGGTATAAATTTAAGCGGCGTGGCTGTGGTTAGGGCGATCATGGATGCTAAAGATGCTTTTTTGGCAGCTAAAGAGTTAAAGCGTAAAATCTATGAAAATTTACCTCTTAAATGAAACTCCTTTTAAAGGGGTGGAAAATCTTATTTTAAATGAGATTATTTTTTACGATTTTAGTGTGGATTTAAGTTTATATGATGCTTTAATCTGTACTTCAAAAAATGCTTTAAAAGCTTTACAACATGCAAAAATCACTTTAAATTTTAAACTCAATTTATACGCTGTAGGACAAAGTACAGCTCAATACGCTAAAAATTTAGGTTTTAAAAAGATTAAAATTCCATCAAAGGCTTATGGAAAAGATCTTTTTCTTGAATTTAAAGAGGAATTAAAAACGCAAAAATGTTTGTATTTAAGGGCTAAAAATATTGTTTCAACTTTAAATTTGGATCTTAAAAATGTAGGTGTGGATTTAGATGAAGTGATTGTTTATGAAAATGTTTTTAAAAAAGGTGACAAAAAACTTACTCATCCTGCTATTTTTATATTTACCTCTCCTTTAAGTGTAGAAAATTTTTTAAAATTTTATAGCTTAAAAGAAGAAGATAAGGTTGTAGTTATAGGACAAAGCACAGCAAAGAAGCTTTTAAATTTTAAAAATCTTTATATATGCGAAAATCAAAGTCTTTTAGAGTGTGTTAAGCTTGCTAAGACTTTGGTTTAATTTTTTAAATTCCAAAAATTTTCTTTGGGATAAATGATAATGCTTTTTGTGAGTAAAATTTCATCATTGACATTTTTATCACGATTTAAAGCAATGCTAATGTGGGCTATAATAACACCATCTTTGTTTAAATTTGCATCGGGATTAAAGTTGGAAAATTTAAAATTAACACATTGTGCAATAGGATAAAAATATTTTATTTTAATCAAAGCTTTTGCGTAATTAAAATATATATTATCTAAACATTCTTTATTTTCTTGTTTTGCTTGATATAAAAAATATTTAGAAAATTGTGTTGCATTGTGACTTAAAATTTGAGCTTGAAGGTAGTAATAACTATCTTGGATTATTTTTGGAGTGTAGCTAGATATGTTTAAGGTCAAGCTCATCCATAGACTTACTAGTAGTATTAAAAAAATTGTCCAAATTAAAACATAAGCTTTTTTCATAGTAAAATTCTTTTTTCAAGGCAATATTTTGTTTGTCTTTTTAGGCAAATTTTTAATTTATTGTTTTGCAGGTTAAATGAGCTTATGTTTTTAGAAATTAATCCTTGTTGGTTTAATTGTTCATTAAATTTTGGCTTTATTTCATATATAAGTTCTTCATTTTGCAATTTGATAACTAATTGAGCTTGCAAAGGAATAAAACTACCTGTAAAATTTGTAGATATACCATTTTCTAAGATGGATATTTTTTCAATCTTATTAATTTTATAAGCATAGCTAATATGCTCATTGTCATTATATAAATCTTTTCTATTTTGGAGTTGTGTTTTAAAATCAGAATGAGGTGAATAAAGTGTATGATTATTTTCTAAAATAAGAGCAGAATTAATAAGATAAAGTTTATTATCTTTTAGGCTAATTAACTCATCTTTTAAAAGACATTTTAATGTATTTTGTGAAAATGTAATATTAATACAATTTTGTATTAATTTTTCTATTTTAAGCAAGTTTAAATGTGCTTGAGTGATAAGATTGTTTGTATGTAAAGCAGTGAAATTTAAATGATAAAAATCCATTAAAGGTTTTGAAAGTAAGCTAGTTATAAAAGTAAAAAGTATTAGTGATATTATAAGTTCAAAAAGTGTAAAAGCTTTGCTCATTCTTTAAAATAAACGCTATAATTTTGATCTTGAAAGTATAATTTTTGAAATTGAAATATACCATCATTAACAAACTGTTCTTGTAAAACTATAGGTTTTAAGGCTGAAGTTTGAAGTATGATGGTTTTAAAAATGGGCTTTTCATATAATTCTTCTTGAAGTTTATAGAGTCTTTCAAAAATATTTAAATTTTCATAGTTTTTGTAAAGTTGAGTATAGTAATAAAAAATGCCAATGAAAATTAAAGATATGATCGTTATAGCACTAATACTTTCTATAAGTATGAAAGCCTTTTTCATTTAGCGCTGCTAGCATTTATGGCTTCAAAAAAACTTCCGCGAATTCCTTTTTGTTCGAGTATTTTTATGCCTTTTATTGTAACTCCGCCAGGGGAGCAAATATTTTCTTTGATAATAGCTGGATGTTCATATTCTAGTAAAGCACTAGAGCTTTTAAATAAAGAGCGCGTAAGATTGAGACTAAGTTCTTTTGACAAACCTTCATAAACTCCAGCATTAGCAATACTTTCTGCTATAAGTGCTAAAAAAGCAGGAGCGCAGCCGCTAATCGCCATAGCTGCATTCATTTGTATTTCATTATCTAATTTATAAGCCGAGCCAAAAGTTTTTAAAATGTCTAAAATTTCATTTTCAAAATGAGAGTTTTTAAGTATATATGGTGTAGTTGAAGCCTTATATTTGGCTGCTGTATTAGGCATTATTCTAACATAATTTTGAGCTTTGATGGTTTGTAGTTTTTCAAAATCAACATTGGCTAAAACAGAGATTAAGATACGTGCTTGTCCTTTTAGCATTTGAGCAATATTTTCTAAAGCATAGGGTTTAAATGCTAAAATAACATCTTTATCTTCTATGTTAAAATCTTTGTAAAGTAAGGTTTTAAAGCCTTCTTTGGTGAGGGCTTGAAGTTTTTTTATACTTCTTCCTACTATACAAATTTCATAATCATCTTTTAATCCATAGGCTAAGGCTGTTGCCATAGCTCCATTTGCAAGTATATAGAGCATTATTTTTTAATATAATTAGCAATTTGATCAGCTTGAAAAAAGTCCGGATAATTAACTGTATCTAGTATCACTTGTACCATAGTATTATTATCAAGATTAATGACTACTGGAGCTAGAAAATTCACTGTCGATTCTTCAATGCTTTTTGCTATGGCTACTATATTAAAAATTTTCATATTAGATTCAGGTGTTAAAGAAAGAAGCTCTTGATAATAAGTTGGTATATCAAATTCATAATCAGGTCTAATCAAATAAGGATTAATTAAAACAAAAGAAAAGTCTTTACCATCAAGACTTTTAAGTCTTACAAATACTTCATCGATAGTTGAAAATTCCATATTTTTGGTTTCTTCAAAACCTAAGATAGGGCATTTAACAGCTAGGGTCATGTTTTCTCCTCAAGTTATAATGTTTAATATTTTAACATAAAATAAGCAATAATCATTCCAAAATTTTAAATTATTTAATTAATTTTATTATAATTTTAGAAGAACATAATTATAAAATCGTTAAAATATAGATTTTTGAGAATATAAATCAAGGTGAGGTATGAAAAAAGGTATTTTTTTATTGGTTTTTTTAAGTGTTTTTTTTAATGCGTGTAGTGCAAAAAATGATGAAGGTTTATACAATCTTAGTTCTAGTGAGTGGTATAAGCAAATTATTAAAGATTTACAGGACAAGGATTTGGAAAAAGCCGATGATCATTATAATGGTATGGCAAGTGAGCACGTTGCCGATCCTTTATTGGAAACTACTTTAATTATTTTAGCACAAGCTCATATGGATGAAGAGGAATATAAGTTAGCTGAATTTTATTTAGATGAATATAATAAAAAATTTGGAAATTCACGCAATGCTGATTATATTCGCTATCTTAAAATTAAAGCAAAATTTGATGCATTTGCAGTGCCAAATCGTAATCAGGCTTTAATGCTTGAAAGCCAAAAAGAAATAGATACTTTTTTGAAAGATTATCCTTATACAGAATATGAACCTTTGGTTCAGACAATGCTTACAAAATTTAATTTAGCGGTTTTTTATCTTAATAGTACTATAGAAAATCTATACCAGCGCATAGGGCATGATGAAAGTGCACAAATTTATAAACAAAGACTTCAAGAAAGTGAATTTTATCAGCAAAGTATTATCAAACCTGAGCTTCCTTGGTATAGAAGTATATTTGAAAGATTTTAATAAACAAGGAAAATAAATGCAGATTGAAGAGATACAAAATTATCCAGCAAATTTACCAGTATTGGTTGAAGATGAATTATTTTTATATCCTTTTATGATAACTCCTATTTTTATTAACGATTCATCCAATATGAAAGCTTTAGATCTTGCGATTAAAAATGATAGTATGCTTTTTGTTGCGCCTTCAAGGTTGGAAAATGGAAGAAATTTTGATGAAATTTATAATTGTGGAGTGATTGGGACTATCATGCGAAAAGTTCCTTTACCTGATGGAAGGGTGAAAATACTTTTTCAAGGATATGCTAAGGGTAAAATTATAGAGCAAATTTCTAATAAACCTTTAGAAGCCAAGATAGAACTTATAAAAGAAGACTTTTTAGAAGGAACTAAAAAAGAAGCGCTTCTTGAAGTTTTAAAAGAGAAGGTAAAAAATTTGGCAAATATTAGTCATTATTTTTCTCCGGATCTTTTAAGAACAATTGAAGAAGGTTTTGATGCGTCTAGGATTTGTGATTTGATTTTAAATACTGTGCGTATTAAAAAACAAGTTGCTTATGAGTTTTTTGTTTTAACAGATCTTGAGCAAAAATTAGTAAAATTAATAGATTTAATTGCCCAAGAAATAGAAGCCAATAAAATTCAAAAAGAAATTAAAAATAAAGTACATTCTCGTATTGATAAGGTAAATAAAGAATATTTTTTAAAAGAACAATTAAGACAAATTCAAAAAGAGCTTGGTTCTGACACACAAAAAGAAGATGAGGTTAGAGAGTATCAAAAGCGTCTGGAATTAAAGAAGAAATTTATGCACGAAGATGCTTATAAAGAAATCAAAAAACAAATTGAAAAATTCGAACGCATTCATCAAGATAATTCCGAAGCATCGATGATTCAAACTTACATAGAAACAGCATTAGATATTCCTTTTGAAAAAATTTCTAAGAAAAAACTTGATATCAAAGAAGTTTCAAAACAGCTCAACCATGATCATTATGCATTAAATAAACCAAAAGAACGCATAGAAGAATATTTTGCAGTTAGGGAACTTTTAGAAAAAAGAAAAATAGCAGAAAAAGATGGTGCTAAAGTTATACTTTGTCTTTATGGACCTCCTGGCGTGGGTAAAACTTCACTGGCAAATTCTGTTTCAAAAGCTTTAAAAAGAGAGCTTATTCGCATAGCCTTAGGCGGACTTGAAGATGTTAATGAGCTACGTGGTCATCGTAGAACTTATATAGGCGCTATGCCTGGACGTATTACCCAAGGACTCATAGAGGCAAAACAAATTAATCCTGTAATTGTATTGGATGAAATTGATAAATTAAATCGCAGTTTTAGAGGCGATCCAAGTGCGGTGCTTTTAGAAATTTTAGATCCAGAGCAAAATTCTAAATTTAGGGATTATTATTTAAATTTTAATATTGATTTAAGTAAAGTCATTTTTATAGCAACGGCAAATGATATTAGCAATATTCCTGCACCTTTAAGAGATAGAATGGAATTTATAGAACTTAGCTCTTATACTCCAAGTGAAAAATTTCATATAATGAAAAAATATTTAATTCCAGATGAGCTTAAAAAACATGGCTTAAAATCCAATGAATTATCTATTGATGATGAAACTATAGAGTTAATCATTAGTGATTATACTCGTGAATCAGGAGTCAGAAATTTGCGTCGCAAAGTGGCAGAGTTGTGTCGTAAGAGTGCTAAAAAACTACTTTTAGAAAATATTAAAAAAGTCATTATTAATACAAAAAATTTGAATGAATTTTTAGATAAAAAAGTTTTTGAAATAGAAAAAAATAATGGAGAAAATCAAGTAGGTCAGGTTAATGGTTTGGCTTGGACAAGTGTAGGTGGAGATGTTTTAAAAGTAGAGGCTGTAAAAATTAAAGGTAAAGGAGAATTAACGCTCACGGGAAGTTTGGGTGATGTAATGAAAGAATCAGCTAGAATTGCTTTTAGCATGATAAAAGTTTTAATCGATGAAGGAAAAATAAAAATACCTAAAAAAATAATTATCGATCCTAAAGTTAATGTTTATGATAGTTATAATATTCATATACATGTGCCAGATGGAGCTACTCCAAAAGATGGCCCAAGCGCAGGCATTACGATAAGCATAGCCATTGCTTCTATTTTTAGTGATAAAAAGGTTAAAGCAGATGTTGCAATGACAGGTGAAATAGATTTAAAAGGAAAAGTTTTACCAATAGGCGGATTAAAAGAAAAATTAATTGCAGCTTATAAAGCAGATATAAAAACAGCTTTAATCCCAAGAAAAAATTACGAAAGGGATTTAAAAGATATTCCTAGTGAGGTTAGAGACAATATGGAAATCATTGCTGTTGATACTTTTAGTGATGTTTTAGAATATACTTTGGTTTAATTTTATTTTGAGAATAAATGTATAAGAAAGCAAACTTTTTACAAGTTTGCTTTTAAAAGATTATAGTCCTTCAAAAGGATTATTGATTACTTCTTTTCTATCCACTATATAAGGGATAAGAGCTACATGTCTTGCACGTTTGATTGCAACTTCTACCATTTCTTGGTATTTTTTGCTTGTACCTGTTAAACGGCGTGGCATGATTTTAAATCTTTCAGATAAAGCATGTTTTAACATTGCTGTATCTTTATAATCAATAAATTCAACTTTTGCTTCAGTGTATTTGCAATATTTGCGAGAGTATTTTCTTTTTTCTGCCATAGTTTATCCTTTAAAATGGTAAATTAGTATCATCGCTATCATAAGCATCGATATCAATTTCTTTTAATTTTTCTTCGTGTTGTGGGTTTTGGTTTCTTTGTGGAGCAGGGTTTGCTTTTGCTTTATTAAAATTTTGATTTTCACTCATATAAGGATCATAGCTTTGATTTTCATAGTTTCCACTATAATTGTTGTTTGAAAAGCTATTATTGCCAATTCCACCTTGTTGTGGAGCATTGGAATTGCCGCCAAGCATTTCCATATTTTCAACTTGAATGCTATGCTTAGAGCGATTTTGTCCATTTTGATCACTCCATTGTTCAAATCTCAAACGTCCTTCTATGAGTACTTTTGAACCTTTTGTAAGGTATTGGTTTGCAACTTCTGCGGTGCGACCATAAAAGCTTATATCAATAAAGCAAGTTTCCTCTCTTTTTTCTCCATTTGTGGTAAATCTTCTTGTTACTGCGATAGCAGAAGCCCCAATAGCACTACCGCTTTGTGCATAACGCATTTCTATATCACGTGTAAGATTTCCAACCAAAACAACTTTGTTAAACATCTTTTTCCTTATTG
The DNA here is from genome assembly GCF_001762775.1 of Campylobacter sp. BCW_6464. Taxonomy (NCBI): domain Bacteria; kingdom Pseudomonadati; phylum Campylobacterota; class Epsilonproteobacteria; order Campylobacterales; family Campylobacteraceae; genus Campylobacter; species Campylobacter sp. BCW_6464. The sequence goes on from NZ_MJXM01000041.1 coordinate 63,782, forward strand.
AATTTCAGGAGCATCTAAAGGTTTGATTTCTTTTTTAGATTGCTTAATCCCGTGGCTTAGTTTTTCCCAAGCTGCAATTTCTTTTTTGTTTTCATATTTTACGATTAAAAATCTTATTACTTCTTCAGTGATTCTTAACACCCTTTCAAGCTCAGCGATCAAGTTTGTAGGAGCTTTGAAATAAATCACAAAATAAGTTCCTCTTTCGTATTTTTTGATTTTATACGCTAATTTTCTAGTGCCCATTGGAACAACAGTTTCAATTTCTGCACCATTTTTGGTTAGGACTTCTTTAACGAATTCCAACTTCGCATTCACTTCCTCTTCGGTAAGTGTTGGTTTTAAGATAAATAAAACCTCATAATGTTTCATCTTTTCTCCTTATGGATATTAAAGCCCATTTTCATGAGCAAGGATTTTGCATAAAGCAAGACTAAATTATATCAAAATATACTTAATTTATACTTCAATAAGTGTTGTAACTTTTTGTAATTATCTGTTTATAATTTAAAGGTGAAATTTTAACCTTTTATCTTAATCCGTGATATAATTAATTTAAGTTGCGAATTGTTAAAAAAGGAGGGTGGATATGAATAGTACGAAACCTATTCGTTGGTTTACTTTTATCGTTTTAGTTATTGGCGGAGGAACTGTTTTTAAACTTTCCTCTTTAAAAGATGCCTTTTATGTGCCTATGCAAGAATTTATGAATCTTAGCAATACACAAATTGGACTCGCGCTCTCAGTTTATGGCATAGTGCAAACGGTGGGAAATTTTGCATCCATTTATATAGCAGATAGATTTTCTAAAAAAATACTCATTCCTTTTTCATTGGTTTGTGTGGGTTTGGTTGGAATTTATATTTCTACTTTTCCTTCTTTTTATGGAATTTTAATAGCTTGAGGTTTGCTTTCTTTATTTGGAGAAGTTGTGTATTGGCCTGTTTTGCTTAAAGCCATTCGCTTGCTTGGAGATTCTACTCAACAAGGAAGACTTTTTGGATTTTTAGAAGCAGGACGTGGCGTTATAGATACTATAGTTGCTTTTAGTGCTTTGGGAATTTTTTTACTTTTAGGGTCTGGCGCAGGTGGACTTAAGGCTGCTATATTATTTTATAGCGCTTGTGTGATTATAGCAGGTATTTTGGCATATTTTCTACTTGAAGATGACAAAATTAATACCCAAGATGAGCAAGGAAATGAAATCAGTAAAAACAAAGCCGCTTGGAATGGAGTTATCAAAGCGATTAAAACTCCTGAAATTTGGGTGGTATCTTTGACCATTTTTACTATTTATTCTGTGTATTGTGGTTTGACTTATTTTATTCCATTTTTAAAAGATATTTATGGTATGCCTGTGGCTTTGGTCGGTGCTTATGGTATTATCAATCAATATACTTTAAAATTAGTAGGTGGGCCAATTGGGGGATATTTAGCAGATAAAACCTTTAAATCTTCAACAAGATATTTGCGTTTTGCTTTGATTTTAGGAGCCTTGGCCATATTAATTTTTGTTTTTATGCCTCATGAGAAATTAAATATTTATTTTGGTATGAGTTTAACCTTAGGTTTTGCCGCTCTTATTTTTACTATGCGTGCGACATTTTTTGCACCTGTGGATGAGATAGAAGTACCTAGAGAAATTAGTGGAGCTGCTATGAGTATAGCTTGTATTTTTGGTTATTCTCCACAACTTTTTTGTTTTGCACTTTATGGTTTTATGATGATCGTTTTAAAGGTTTATTAGGCTATCAAATTGTTTTTGCGTTAATGGGGATTTTTGCTATTTGTGGTGTGATTGTAACTACGATTTTACTTAAGATGATAGCTAGAAAAAAAGCATTAAAAGGAGTGGTATCATGAAAATAGGTTTAGAAACTGAAAGCATGCATTTATGGTTTCAAAATGGCAGGATGGATATATTTTCTTATATCGATTTTGCTAAAAATTTGGGCTGTGAGGGTGTGATTATAAATATCATTAAAGATTTTGGTTTGGATGAAGAATGGGGATGCTTAGGAAGCGATGACGAAAATCATCTTAAAAAAATTAAAGCTAAATTGGATGAATACAATATGTATTGTGAGATCGATTCTAAGGGTTTTAATAAAGATAAATTTGAAAAAATTGCTAAAGTAGCTTCTATTTTAGGTGCTAAAATTATACGCTCTTATGTGCCCTTAACCGATAAAAATAAAAAAGTTAAACATGCTAGCGATGGGGCTTATGATGATTCTAAAATTACTACTAGATTCGATAAAGAAGATTTTTTAGCTACAAAGGATGAAATAAAAGCTTTGATACCGATTTTGGAAAAATATGATTTAAAACTTGCTATAGAAAATCATGAGTATCAAACTTCAGAGGATTTGCTTGATTTGTTGAAATTGATCAGTCATCCTAAAATAGGATTTTTATATGATTTTGGAAATTCTATGATGGCCTATGAAGATCCTATAAAAGCTTGCAAAGACATGGCTAAATATACTTTTAGCACGCATTGTAAAGATCATATAGTTTTCATTGAAGAGGGTGTAGAATATGTTTGCGGCGTTTCTTTGGGAGAAGGAAATTTAGACATTAAAACTTGTGTAGAAATTCTTAAAAAAGAAGGACTTGACCGTATTAATGTAGAGCAATGTTATCCTTATTGTGCGACTTTTAAAAGAGAAAAAGGAACAGGCGGGGTTAAAGAATTAGGTAAAGGGGCTTTTAAGATAGAAAAATCTTTGTTTGAAGATTTAAAAGCTATGCAGTATTATTATCCTCAAGAAGTATCTCAAGAATGCTTAGAGAGGCTTTTAAAACTTCAAAAAAAAGGTTGTGAGAAAAGTGTAGAATATTTAAAAAGTATTATTTAGATAAAATTTGGAATAAATTTTGTTTAATATTTTCAAGCATGGCAAAACGTTTTTTATACATGGAGCGTTTTTGTGAAGGGATTTCTTCTAGGTTTTTTTGCGAGTGGTGGAGCTTGTAGTATTTGTGTTTATCGATTTTTATTAATTCTCCACCATTTTCTAGCCAAATTTTTTGATAATCTACAAAATAGCCTTTTTCTTTTCCTTTTTGAGAACGGATTTGATTTTTTTCATGTACACCTAAAGTAGCTTGAAGTTTTAAAATTTCACAAAGCATCTTAGAGCATTCTATAAGTAAAGCAACAGGGCGCAAACCATGACATTTTTTAGTTAAAATTTTATTAATTTCTAAAATATTAAAATCTTTGTATTTATATCCTTGTATGCAAGAAAGTAGAAGATTATTTTCTAAAGTAAAGCAAAAATTACATTGTGAAATAGTGTATTTTTTAAATTTTAAAGAAAAAGCCCAAAAACCTTCTTCGTAAACATTATGGTTATATCCTAAAAAAAGCTCAAAATCTTCATCAAAAGAAAAAATCATTTGTTCTTCGGGAAGAAATTTAAAACAAGTAAGTCCCTTATCAACATCATAAATAAGTGTTTTAACGCGTTCATTTGCTTTAAAACTTTTATCGCAAAATCTTCTTATAGCATTGTAGCAAGCATAGGGTCTTTGAGAGAAAAAGTCTTTTAAATGTTTATTTTTTTCTTCATTAAGCGTTTTTTCTAGAAGCCTTACTTGAGGAAAATATAGAATTTTTCTTGCTTGAAAACGTAAATAGCGCCAAAAGATGATACTTTTTCTTCTATCAGTAAAATTTGGAATAGGGTAGGAAAATTTTTTATTCACCTGCAATCCTTGATATATCATTATAAGTTGCAAAGAGCATTAAGCTTAAAAGTATTGCCATGCCTGCATAACTTAAGTATTCAAAAGCACGCTGTGGAACCTTGCGTCTAAAAATCATTTCATAAATATTAAAAAGTATATGTCCTCCATCAAGCATAGGAATAGGCAAAAGATTTAAAATGCCTAAATTTATAGAAATTAAAGCAGTGATAAATAAAAGTAAAGTAAAGCTATTTTGTGCAGCCTTTGAGGTAATTTCAGTCATGGTAATAATACCACCTAAATTTTTTGCTTCAACTTCACCACTTATGAGTTTTACTATACCCTTGATGATGAGTGTAGAAGCTTGAAAACTTTCTTGTGCGGCATATTTAAAACTTTCTAAACCTTGATGTTTTACAAGAGTGCTTGTACCATTTGGACTGATTCCAAGTTGAGGTTTTTCAATAATTTGCCCAAAGTCATTATATCCTTGTCCTATTTTTGGAGTTAAAATAAATTCTAAATTTTTTCCTTCTCTATTGGTTAATATTTTCAAAGGCTCTAAACTTAAATGTTTTGAAATTTCATCAAAGCTTTGAATTTTTACACCGTTGATTTCTAAGATAGTATCATTTTTTTGAAGTCCTATGTCTTGTGCAGCAGAGTTTGGCGCTATGTTTCCTATTTGTGGAGCAAGTTTGTTTAGACCTAAATTTCCTATGATAATATAAAGAAAAAAAGCTAAAATCAGGTTGAAAAATGGTCCAGCAAAAAGAATATAAATCTTTTTTAAGGGGCTTAAAATGCTATAGCTATCTTTGTCTAGATTTTCAAAACCAGGACGCATATCATCTTGTCCTTTAAGTTTAACATATCCTCCAAGTGGTAAAGTGCTTAAGCGATAGTTTGTGCCTTTAAATTCACGTTCTATAAGACTTTTTCCAAATCCTATGCTAAAGACTTCAACTTTTACACCCAAAGATCTTGCAGCTAAAAAATGTCCTAATTCGTGAAAGAAGATTAAAAATGAGATGACTAAAACAGTTGCTAAAAATTCAATAGAATAAAATTTAATTCCTAAAATCAAAATAATAATTAAAAACAATAAAGATCTCATTTTTCTCCTTTTTTTTGAGCTTTTGTATAAGTATAGATGTATTCAAATCCAGAATAAAGAGTTAAAATCAAAGCTATGTAAAGTAGAATTTCTCCGCCTATCCACTCCATGATTAAAAATCCTATCGCAGTCATTTGAAAAGCGGTTTTAAGTTTGCCTGCAAAAGAAGCATTGACATTTAAATTTTCACTGATCATTACAACTCTAAAACCCGTGATAAAAAATTCCCTTACTAGTATAATATAAATTACCCATTCATTAGCTTTTCCTGTAAGCAAAAGCCCTAAAAAAGCTGCTAAAACAAGCATTTTATCGGCTAATGGATCTAAGATTCCGCCCAGTTTTGTAGTTTGTTTCCAAGTTCTTGCAATGTATCCATCAAAAAAATCACTCAAAGCTGCTAATGAAAAAGTTAAAGCAGCAAAATAGTTAATCCAACTTTGATGAATATTTTCAAAATGATGAATTAATAAAAAAAATAGCAAAGGCGCTAAAACCATTCTAAAAACCGCCAAGATATTGGGTAAATTCATAACAAGCCTTGTGAAATTAAATGTAAAATTATAATCAAAATTGTATAAAATTTAAGCAAAGACTTAGTAAAAATACAAAAAAGAATCAGTTTATTTTTATTTAAATTTTGCTTTTAAGCAAAATTTAAATAAATTTTACAACTTCATCAAAACTAAAACGATTTTTTTGAGGATTTTTTTCATCGTTGCAATATCCTAAAGCCACCACCAAACTTGATCTTTCTTTTTGAATATCAAGTGATAAATAAGAATCAAGCTTTTCTTTATCAAAACCACCTATAGTACAACTTGCTATATTTAAAGCATTAGCACTATAAATTATGCTAGCTAGAGCTATATGAGCTTGTTCTCTTGCATAAGATATTTTTTGTTCTTGATTTAGAGATTTTAAAAAAGGCATATAAGTATCTAAGCGTTTTTGAATTTCTGTTTCACTCATATCTCTTTTTCTAAGTTTTTCTTCAAAATAATCTAAAAAATCAAGTCTTGAAATGATGATAATTAATACAGCGCAATCTTTTACATGTTTTTGTTGGTTGCAAATTTTAGAAAGCTCTTCTTTTCTTTTCTCATCTTGCACTACTATAAATTTCCAAGGTTCCAGTCCTAAGGAACTGGGGCTTAATCTTGCTATTTCTAAAATAGAATTTAAATCCTCTTTTTTGAGTTTTTCATTTTTAAAATTTCTACAAGAATATCTTGTGCTAAAAATTTCAAGTTCTTTTTTCATTATTTTTCCTTGTAAAATTCGACGACTTCATTAAAATTTAAGCGTTGAGTAGAATATTTTGGTTCGTGGGCTTTATATCCTAAGGATAAAATTACAGCAGTTTCAAAAGGATAAGTTAAATGAAGAAAATCATCAACCTTAGTTTTTTCAAAGCCACCTATCATACAAGAATCAATACCTAAGCTCATTGCAGCTAGCGACATTTGCATCATAGCAAGATAGCATTGAAGTTGTGCGTAATGATAGAGTTCATCATCATTCATTGCATTGGTTTTATGGGTGTAAATTTCTAAAATTTTTTGAAAATTTTCTTCGCTAGAACCTGAGAAACGACGCACTTGTTTTTGTGCAAATTCATCTTTGCTTTGAAGATCTTTTCTTGCTAGAAAAATAATATTATGACTCGCACTTGCTACATTTTGTTGATTGTAACATAGGGTTGAGAGTTTAAGATTGTGTTCTTTTTGTTCTAATACTACAAATTTCCAAGGCTCAAATCCATGTGAGCTCGGGGCTAAGACTCCACTTTCTAAGATACAATGCAAATCCTTTTCATTGATTTTTTTATCATTAAAAAGTTTACAAGCTCTGCGTTTTGAAATTAGTTCTTTAAAATTCATTTTATTCCTTAAAATCAAAAATAATAATATTAATTATAAAATGCAAAGCTTAATCAAAAAATATTATAGTTTGATATTTTTCTTAAAAACAAAACCGGATTTTTCAAAACCCATTTTTTGGATATAAAATTCATGAGCTTGTGTTCTAAAAAAACTTGAACTTAGTTCTAATTCTTCATATCCTTGATCTTTTGCCCAAATTTGGATTTTTTTCAAAAAGCTTGACCTATACCTTTTCCTCTTAAAGTTTCATCTACGACAAAATCACAAATATAAAGACAATGGTTATGATAAAGCACATTAAAAGGCATGACTCCACAAGCTGCTTTGTAGCTTCCCTCATTTTCATAGGCAAAAAGTTTATAATGTTGAGTTTGTGTAGCAAGTTGGAATTTGTCTAAAAAAACTTTCAAAGATAGATTGTTTCTTAATTGTTTTATCAAGGGATAAATTTTTTCCAAGTCTTCTTTTAGCTTAATTTCTTTCATTTTTAAATCCTTTAAATTTCAAAAATTTCAGGTTTTAATTTTAAAAGCAAGCAAAAAGATGCTAAAACGGCTTGTTCTTGCATAAATTCACGATCCCCATCTAAATAAAGAGTTTCTTGGACAAAAGTTCCATCTCTAAACATTGCACCTATATAAATAGTGCCTGATTTTATTTTTCCCTCATCTTTTTCGCCAACTACTCCGCTAATAGCTAAGGCAAAATCAGGATTAGCTGTTTTAAAAATACCTTTTAGCATAAAATAAACGCAACGTTCACTGTATTCGCCATTATTTTCTAAGACGCTTTCGCTAATTCCAAGCCATTCGTGTTTGATGCGGTTGGAATAACTTACAATAGATCCTTCAAAAATTTCACTTACACCTGAAATTTTGGTTAAGGTGCTTGCACAAAGTCCGCCTGTGCAACTTTCAGCAAAAGAAATTTTTAATTTTTTTTCTAAAAGTTTAGAGCTTATAAAATGTATAGGATCTTTACCTAAAAATACTTTTTGTCCAAAAAGATTTTTTACGCTATTTAAAAAACCATCAAGTTTTCCAAAATTAGCGCAAGTGGCCTTAATAAGCACAAGATTATCTAAAAGCTTGGTTGATTTTATACTTATCTCATAAGATTTTGTTAGGGTTTGCAGTAGTAATATAGCGCTTTCATCATCCATGCCAAAAATGCAAAAATATGCAAAATTTAATTTTATATGCCCAAGAAGATCAGGTAATTTTCCGCTTGGATTTATTTTAACGACATTAATTTTTGAATTTGAAAAATTACATACAAAGCTATTTTTACTAAATTCTGCTTTATCTGGAACCAAGGTATCATCTTTTAAGATAAGATTATCATCATTTAAAGTTGCTAAAATTTTAGCAACAGTCGCATAATGCAAAGAGCTTGTAAATAAAGTGATAAAATCATACTGATTTAAGAGATTTTCAAGTAAAAAGGGTAAATCTTTATCGGTTTTATTTTGTATGCGAATTTCGTTAATTTCTTTAAATTTTTCTTCATAAGTTCTATAAATATAATTTTTGAATTTTTCGTTTATAGTAAGCTCATCTCCTATAAGATAAAGCAAATGTTTCATAAATTTTCCTTTTTTTCTTATAATTATAGCCAAAAACAAAGTAGAAATTAAAGCTAATTTGAGTAGAATTTAAGATTATTAAAAATTAGGTGGAAAAAATGGACTACAAAGAAACTCTACTTTTGCCCAGTACTAGTTTTGCTATGCGGGCGAATTTAGCGGAACTTGAACCGCAAAGATTTAAAAAATGGTTTGAGCAAAATTATGCTTATGAAAAAATGAAAGAAAATCGCAAAAATGCGAAAAAAAGTTTTACCTTACACGATGGCCCCCCTTATGCTAACGGACATATCCATATAGGACATGCTTTAAATAAAATTTTAAAAGAAACTATTATCAAAACGCATTATTTTAAAGGTGAGAGTGTGCGTTTTACTCCAGGGTGGGATTGTCATGGTTTACCTATAGAACAACAAGTAGAAGTAAAGCTTGGAGAAAAGAAAAAAAGCTTAAGTAAAAAAGAAATTCGTGAGTTTTGCAGACAACATGCGAGTGAATTTGTAGATATCCAAAGAGAAGAATTTAAAAATTTAGGCATTATTGCGGATTGGGATAAGCCTTATTTGACTATGAAATTTGAATTTGAAGCAGCGATTTATAGAACTTTATGCGAGATTGCTAAAAAAGGCTTACTTTGTGAGCGTTCTAAGCCTGTTTTTTGGAGTTGGGCGGCAAAGTCAGCTTTAGCGGAAGCTGAAGTAGAGTATCAAGATAAAGAAGATTATTCTATTTTTGTGGCTTTTGATTTAGATGCAAAAGCTTGCGAAAAATTAGGCGTATCAAAAGCAAGTGCAGTGATATGGACAACTACACCTTGGACTTTGGTGGCTAATCAAGCTATAGCCTTAAATCCTAATGAAAATTATGTGATCACTAAAGAAGGTTTGATTTTTGCTAGTGCCTTACTTGAAGGTATGATAGAAAAAGGACTTACAAGTGGAGAAATTCAAAAAGAATTAAATGCAAAAGAATTTGAAAAACTTGAAGCTATCAATCCTTTAAATGGAAGAAAATCTGTTTTAATTATGGGCGAGCATGTATTGATGGATGGTGGAAGTGGACTTGTACATACTGCACCAGGACATGGCGAAGATGATTACTATGCTTGTTTGAAATATGACATTGAGGTTTTAATGCCTGTTGATGATAGTGGATGTTATGATGAAACTTTAAGAGCTAAAGGGCTTTTGCCTTCTCATTTGCTTGAAGAGTTTATAGGTCTTCATATTTTTAAGGCCAATGAAAAAATTTTAGAACTTTTAGGCGAAAAACTGTTACATTCTTCTAAATTTATACACTCTTATCCATTTTGTTGGAGAACGCATAAGCCTGTGATTTATAGAGCTACTAAACAATGGTTTATTTTAATGGATGAACCAAAACTTCAAGGAAAAACTTTAAGAGAGTGTGCAAAAGAACAACTTTTAAAAACAACCTTTTATCCGCAAAGTGGGGTAAAAAGAATAGGTTCTATGGTGGAAAATCGCCCAGATTGGTGTATTTCAAGACAAAGGGACTGGGGAACGCCTATAGCCTTTTTTAGAGATAAAAACACTAAAGAAGTGATTTTTGATGATGAACTTTTTGACTTTGTAGCAGCTATTTTTGAAAAACACGGTGCTGATGCGTGGTGGGAGTTTGAAATCAAAGATTTAATTCCTACAAATTCAAAATATAAAGCTGAAAATTTAGAAAAAGTATATGATATTTTAGATGTTTGGTTTGATAGCGGAAGTACTTTTAATGCAGTTTTAAATAGCGGACTTTATGATGCAGGAGAAAAAAGAGCAAGTATGTATTTAGAAGGAAGCGATCAGCATCGGGGTTGGTTTCAAAGCTCTTTGCTTGTAGGTACAGCGATCAATGAAAGCGCACCTTATGAAAGCATTTTAACTCATGGTTTTACCACCGATGAAAAAGGGCAAAAAATGTCTAAATCTAAAGGCAATGTGATCGCTCCTGAATATGTAGCAAAAACCTATGGAGTTGAAATTTTAAGACTTTGGATACTTTTAAGTGATTATTCAAGTGATTTAAAAATTTCAGACAATATCTTAAAACAAGTAGGCGAACAATACCGCAAAATAAGAAACACTATAAGATTTTTACTTGCTAATACAAATGACTTAAAAGATTTAGAAGTTAAAGAATTTAGTTTTATTGATAAATGGATATTAAGTCGTGCAACTAAAGTTTTTAAAGCAAGTAAAGAAGCATTTTTTGCTTATGAATTTGCTAAAGGTTTTAGTTTGCTTTTAAATTTCTTAAGTGCGGATTTAAGTGGGATTTATCTTGATATCAGTAAAGATAGACTTTATTGCGATAGTGAAAATGCTCAAAGAAGAAAATCTGCTCAAGTGGCTATGGCTTTGATAGCAAAAGAACTTTTAAATTTACTTGCTCCAAATTTAAGCTATAGTGTAGATGAGGCTTTAGAACATGCTAATGTTTTAATCAAAGGCGATGCAAAAGATGTATTTGATTTGAGTTTAACTCAGGATTTTGATTATGATTTTGGTATAGATGATACATTTTTAATGAGTGCTAGAGAGAAATTTTTTGAACAAATTGATATGCTTAAAAAAGATAAAATCATTAAATCTACCTTGGAATTAAATTTAAACATTAGTTTTAATAAATTCCCAAATGAGGAATTAGCCGATTGGTTTATGGTGAGTCAAATCAGCAATGAAAATGAAGAAATTTTAGCTGAATTTGAAGTAGAGAATGAGAAATTTAAAATCACCAAATCTTCGCTTTGTAAATGTCCAAGATGCTGGAAACTTCAAAGTAAAAATGAAGAAACACCTTGTTTAAGATGTGAAGAAGTTTTAAAAGGGGTTTAATGTTAGAAAATCCGATTCCAAATAGTATTATCATTGCAACTATAGCGGTGGTTTTGGCTTTTAGTGCTTTAGCAGTATTTTTGATCAAAAAAACAAAGGAAAATAAATGATAACTTTAAAAGAAGCTTTAAAATACTCCAAAGAAGAACTTGAAAATTTAAAAAAAGAACTCAATGAAAAAGCAAAAAAAGAAAAAAAAATAGGTGCTTATATCGAACAATTTTTAGATAAAGACTTAAGTGTTTCAGGTGAAGGTGTGCCTGTAGCTATAAAAGATAATATCAGTGTAAAGGGCTGGGAGCTTACTAGTGCGAGTAAGATTTTACAAGGTTATATCGCTCCTTATGATGCAAGTGCGATTGTTAATTTAAAGGCTAATGGTTTTTCTCCTTTTGGGCGTTGCAATATGGATGAATTTGCTATGGGAAGTTCAACAGCGAGTTCTTGTTATGGAAAAACTTTAAATCCTTTAAATTTTGAGCGTGTTCCAGGTGGGTCAAGTGGTGGAAGTGCTGCTGCGGTAGCGGGTGGCTTGGCTTTAGCAAGTTTAGGTTCTGATACAGGTGGATCTGTACGCCAACCTGCGGCTTTTTGTGGTTGTGTAGGATTTAAACCGAGTTATGGAAGAGTGAGTCGCTATGGTTTGGCTTCTTATTCTTCAAGTTTGGATCAAATCGGGGTTTTAACGCAAAATGTAGAAGATGCGGCAATTTTATATGATGCGATCGCAGGATATGATAAAATGGATAGCACGAGTGCAAATATCGAGTTTATCAAAATCGCTTCAAATTTAAATGCAAATAAAAAATTAAAAATCGCAGTGATTGAAAATTATGTCAATGATGCAGATAGCGAAGTAAAAAACGCACTTTTAAAAACCATAGATATGTTAAAAGCTAATGGACATGAGATTGTATATAAAAATTTGCTTGATTCTAAGTTTGATATCGCAGCGTATTATATCATCGCAACAGCTGAAGCAAGTGCAAATTTAAGTCGTTATGATGGGGTGCGTTATGGCAAGCGTTCTGAAAATATCCAAAATTTAAAAGAAATGTATGTAAATACACGCAGCGAAGGTTTTGGCGAAGAAGTAAAAAGAAGAATTTTGTTAGGAACTTTTGTTTTAAGCAGTGGATATTATGATGCGTATTATATCAAAGCACAAAAAGCTCGAGCTTTTATCAAGGCAAAATATGAAGAAATTTTGCAAGATTGTGATCTTATTTTTATGCCTGTAACTCCTACAACGGCTTTTAAATTTGATACTCAAAAAAGCCCTATGCAAACTTATTTAGAAGATGTTTATACTATCTCTGTAAATTTAGCAGGACTTGGAGGCATTAGTGTGCCTGTTGCAAAAGATAAAGAAGGGCTTAATATATCAGCACAACTGATTTGCAAAGCTTATGATGAACAAACCTTGTTAGATGGGGCTTTAAGTTTAGAACAAATGATTAAAAATTAAGGATGAAAGATGAAAATTGTAAAAAGAGCTTTAACTTTTGAAGATGTATTACTGCGTCCTGGGTATTCTGAAGTTCTACCTAAGGAAGTAAAAATTCACACTAAACTAACAAAAAATATCACTTTAAATATGCCTTTAATCTCTGCGGCTATGGATACAGTTACTGAACACAGAGCTGCTATCATGATGGCAAGACTTGGAGGACTTGGGGTAATTCATAAAAATATGGATATAGCTTCACAAGTTAGAGAAGTAAAAAGAGTGAAAAAAAGTGAAAGTGGGGTGATTATCGATCCTATTTTTGTAAGTCCTAAAGCAAGTGTTGCAGAGGCTTTAGAAATCATGGCAGAGTATAGAATTTCAGGTGTTCCTGTAGTAGATGAAGATAAGAAACTAATAGGCATACTTACCAATCGTGATTTAAGATTTGAGAGTGATTTTTCAAATTTGGTTGAAAATGTTATGACTAAAATGCCTTTAATTACTGCTCCAAAGGGTTGTACTTTAGATGATGCGGAAAAAATTTTTAGCACCAACAAAGTAGAAAAACTTCCTATAGTAGATGAACAAGGACGCTTGGAAGGACTTATCACTATAAAAGATCTTAAAAAACGCAAAGAATATCCTGATGCCAATAAAGATGGTTTTGGAAGATTGCGTGTGGGTGCGGCTATAGGAGTAGGGCAAATGGATCGTGTGGATACTTTAGTTGAAGCTGGCGTTGATGTTGTTGTGCTTGATTCTGCGCATGGACATTCTAAGGGTATTATTGATACGGTAAAAGCAATTAAAACTAAATATCCAAATTTAGATCTTATCGCAGGAAATATCGCTACTGCAGCCGCAGCAAAAGCACTTTGTGAAGCAGGGGTAGATGCGGTTAAAGTAGGTATTGGGCCAGGAAGTATTTGTACTACACGCATTGTTTCAGGTGTGGGTGTGCCACAAATTTCAGCCATTGATGAGTGCGTGGAAGAAGCAAATAAATTCGGCGTTCCTGTGATAGCCGATGGCGGGATCAAATATTCAGGTGATATTGCAAAAGCTTTAGCTGTAGGTGCGAGTTCTGTTATGATAGGATCGCTTTTAGCTGGAACAGATGAAAGTCCAGGAGAGCTTTTTACTTATCAAGGAAGACAATATAAGTCTTATCGTGGTATGGGTTCACTTGGGGCTATGCAAAAAGGAAGTTCAGACAGATACTTTCAGCAAGGTACTGCTCAAGATAAACTTGTTCCTGAAGGTATAGAAGGGCGTGTTCCTTATGTGGGAAGTATAAGAAGCGTGGTGCATCAACTTTTAGGAGGTTTGCGTTCTTCTATGGGTTATGTTGGGGCTAAAGATATAGAAGATTTTCAAAAAAGAGCTGAATTTGTTGAAATCACTACTGCAGGGCTTAAAGAAAGTCATGTACATGATGTTACTATCACTCATGAAGCACCAAATTACAAGGTCAATCATCAATGAGTTTTGAAGAAAATTTAAAACACGCTAATGAATCTTTGGAAAAATTAAACAATCAAGAGCTTGCCTTAGATGAAAGTGTAAAAATTTACAAAGAAGGTTTAGAGAGTATCAAAAAAGCAAGACTTGAGCTTGAAAAAGCAAAATTAGAAGTGGAGCAAATCGATGAGTAAAATAGCAGCTTTACAGTTTCCAACTTTAGCTTTAAGTGAATCAAGGCTCGATTATTATCTTAAAGCTTCAAAAGACAATGGGGCAAATTTGGTAGTTTTGGGCGAATATGTGATTAATAGTTTTTTTACAGAACTTTTACACATGCCAAAAAATATGATAAAAGAACAAAGTGAAGCTAAAAAAGAAAGCTTGATTAAACTTGCTAAAAAATATGAATTACAAATCATCGCTCCTTATGTAAGCGTTGAAGCTAAAAGTTATAAAAAACTTTGCTTAAAAGTTGCTCCAAATGGTGTCAAAAGTTATGAACAGCAAATTTTAATGCCTTATGAACATTGGAATGAAGAAAAATTTTTTAGCAACAAAACTCCATCAGAATTAAAAATTTTTACTTTTAATTATGAAAAATTAAAATGTGCTTTGCTTTTTGGTTTTGAGACACATTTTGATATTTTTTGGCAACAGATTATGGCGAAAAAAATTGATTTGGTTATCGTTCCTAGTGCTTGTACCTTTGAAAGCAAACAAAGATGGGAAGAACTTTTAAAAACAAGAGCTTTTTTAAATTCTACAAGCATTTTAAGAGTAAATCGCATAGGCAAAACAAAAGATGAGTGGAATTTTTATGGCGATACTCTGTTTATCAACGCTTTTGGTGAGATAGAAAGTAAATTGGGTTCTGAAGAAGAAATGCTTATTATAGAGCCTAAAAAAAGCGATGAAGCAAGAAAACTTTGGGGTTTTGATAAAATTCTTAAGAATTTTTAAAGAAGGTAAATATGAGAAAAATTTTGCTTCAAATTTTTATTTTTAGCGTATTATTTATAGTAACTTTTGCCATTAATCGTATTTTAATGCAAAATTCTTTCATCCCTACAGGTTTAATTAGTGATAAAAATGAAATCTTTTTAATGTATCTTTTGGGTGTTTTTCATGATATAAGATTTTTAAGCGCAGCGTTTTTACCATTCTTGCTTTGTGGTTTTTTAAGTTTAATTTTTTCTAATATAAAAATAAATAATAAGTTAGTAATATATAGTAAAAATTTTTATTTCATTTTTTCAAGCGTTTATATAATTGTTCTTTCTTGTCTTTGTATAGGATTTTCTTATGCAAAATACTATTATTACGAAATTTACAAGACTAAATTTGATATTTTTATGTTTACTCTAAAAGATGATAATACAAAAACTATTTTAAGTATTATTTATCATGATTATCCAATTTTAAAAATTTTAGCTTTAATGTTGATTTTTGGAGTTTTTGTAGTTTTTTTAAATTTGAAAATATTAAATTTAAAGCTAAAACCTGTTAATTTAAGATTATTTCCCTTGATAGCTTTAAATTTAATATTAATTATTGTTTATGTTATAGCCTTAAGGGGTCCCTTTAAGCATGTGGCTATAAATGTACAAAATTATTCTTTTAGTGAGTATAGTGTTGTAAATGATACAATGTTAAATCCAATTATGGCATTTTTTTGGGCTTTAAAACAATATAAAGAAGAAGCGGCTTTGAAGGTTATCACATCTTTGAAAGCACAAGAACTTAAAGAAAAACTTTTTGATTATTTGCATCAAAGTCCTATAAATCTAAAAGCTGAAAAGAATCATCCTAGTGTATTTGTTAACTTAATGGAAAGTTTTGGGCTTAATTTGGCTGATTTTACAAATACAGAACATAATTTTTTGGGTTCATTAGATAAACATTTTAAGCAAGATTTTTTATTCAAACGCTTCTTGAGTTCTAGTAATGGAACTATACCAAGTTTTGCAAATTTATTTTTTGTAAGTCCATTGTCTAATATTTCTACAAGTAAATTTCAGAAAACTTATTTAGATTTAACACCTATTGCTGTTTATAAGAAAGCAGGATATAAGGTGATTTTTGTAAGTGCAGGTAATGGATCTTGGCAAAATATTAAAAATTATCTCAGTATTTTGGGAGTAGATGAGATTATAGATGAAAATATTTTAATGAAAGAGTATAATGGAGCAAAAGATAGTGAAAATGGTTATGGGGTAGCTGATGAGTTTTTATATAAAAAAGTTTATGACTTGCTTCAAAAAAATCCACATAAAACCCTTATAATTGCTCTTACCATATCCAATCATCCACCTTATAAAATTCCGCAAAATGATTTGCCAAAATTAGAAAACATTCCACAAACTTTGCTTAATATGCTTCCTTATGAAAAAGATAAACAAGACAATATTATCAAAGCTTATACTTATGCAAATAATGAATTTGGAAAATTTCTAGATAAAGTAAAACAAAGTCCATTTAAGAATAGTGTTATTATAGCAGCGACTGGAGATCATAGAGTTCGCGAAATGAGTATGGATTTAAATTCCCAAAAAGCTTTTGCTTATAGTGTACCTTTTTATCTTTATATTCCTAAGGATTTGCAAGATAATATTTATTATGATAAAGATCGTGTAGGATCTCATAAAGATATTTTTCCAACTCTTTATGCTTTAAGTTTAAATAATGTCAAGTATTTAAGCGTAGGCGGAAGAAATATGTTGGCAAGACCAAGTGATGAGAAATTAGAATTTGGGATCAACGATGCTGTATGGATTGATAAAAATGGCGTATATAGCGGTGCTAAGGGGTATTATTTTGAAAATAATAATACCTTAAAAGATACAAATCATGCCTTTGAACTCGATGAATATCATAAAAATTTCACTCAATTTTATAAAGAATTAAATCTTTATCAATTAAGTCAGCGTCTAGGCATTTCAAAATAGGATTTATATTTTCTTTTTAGTAAAAAAGTGCTAAAATTTAGCCTTTAAAGTATAAAGGTTTAAATGATGCAAAATATCCATTTTATCGGCATAGGTGGTATAGGAATTTCCGCTTTAGCAAGATTTTTAAAAGAAAAAGGCTTTAAGATTAGTGGGAGTGATCTTAAGGAAAGTAAAATTACTAAAGAACTTGAAAAAGAAGGGGTTAAGGTCAGCATCCCTCATCATAAAGACAATATTTTAAACAAAGATTTAGTTATTTACTCTGCTGCAATTAAAGAAGAAAATCCTGAATTTAAACACGCTAAAGAATTAGGCATTAAATGTCTTTCACGCAAGGAAGCCTTACCTCTTATCTTAGAAGATAAGCGTGTTTTTGCGGTTGCAGGAGCACATGGAAAAAGCACAACTTCAAGCATTTTAGCTTCTTTGCTTGATGATGCTTCTGTGATTATCGGAGCGATTTTAAAAGAATTTGGTTCAAATATGATTTATAAAGAAAGCCAAAACCTTGTTTTTGAAGCTGATGAGAGCGATAGTTCTTTTTTAAATTCAAATCCTTATTTGGCTATAGTTACCAATGCAGAAGCAGAGCATTTAGATCATTATGGCAATGAAGTTTCAAAACTCCATCATGCTTATGTGGAGTTTTTAGATACGGCTAAAATTCGCGTGATTAATGCTGAAGATGAGTTTTTGAAAAATTATAAAAATGAGTCAATCAAGCTTTATCCGAGCAAAGATATCAAAAACTGCACCATGTGTATAGAAAATTTCAAACCTTTTACAAGTTTTGAGTTGAAAGATTTAGGTGAATTTAAGGTTTTTGGTATGGGATATCATTTAGCCCTTGATGCGTCTTTGGCAATTTTGGCGGCTTTAAATTTCTTAGATATAGAAACGATAAGAACCAGGCTTAAAAATTATCAAGGTATTAAAAAGCGTTTTGATATTTTACATGCTGATGAAAATTTGGTTTTAATTGACGATTATGGTCATCATCCTACCGAAATAAAAGCGACTTTAAGTGCAGCACAAGAATACGCAAAATTAGGTGGATATAAAAAAATTACAGCCATTTTTGAACCTCACCGCTACACGCGTTTGGCCGCAAATTTAAAGGAATTTGCAAAGGCTTTTGAAGGTGTTGATGAGCTTGTAATTTTACCTGTTTATGCCGCAGGAGAAGAGTCTATAGAACTTGATTTAAAGGCGGTTTTTCCTAAGGCTTTGTTTGTAGAAGATATTAAAAGAGAGGGTAAATTTTTGGTAGCTTCTAAGGGGCAGGTTTTTGAAGAAGGGCTTATTATAGGTTTTGGTGCGGGAGATATTAGCAATAAATTAAGGCAAAAAAATGAGTAGATTTTTTTTATATCTTTTAATTATCTTAATTTTAGCCTTAATCACTTTTGCTTTGCGTGAAAAATTAGGCAAAAAAACCAAACCTTTTTTTGGTATTTTGCTTGTGATCTTTATCATTTTAGCGGTATTTTTTGAATTTGAAAATACGCAAAAAAGTCGTTTAAGAACAGATATTATCGTAGCTTTTAATCAAAATAAAAATATTTTATGTAAAGATATTAATGTATCTAAGGCGTATTTTAACTATGAATTTGGTACAGGAAGTTTTATTTCAAAAGATAATAATCAAAGTTTTAATTCTTTAATCATAGATATTAAAGATTGCAGGTTAAATGATGAATGATGCAAAAGAAGAATTGATCTCAAAGCTTGATTTAAACGGCTATTTAGAAGAATTTAAAGGCCTTTTTGCAAGAGATAAGGAGATTTTTTTGCAAGGAGATTCTAATCTTCATTTTAAACGCATACATGAGCTTTGCGAGGTGGAATTTCCTGCTATGCCAGAGCTTAGCAATCTTGATAAAGCCTTAGTTCATTTAAGCAAGCAAGGAATTTTACATTTAGATGAAATTTTTGAATTTGTAAAAATTTTTCGTTATTTTGAAAAGTTAAAAAAAATAAAACTAGGAACAAATTTAGACTCTTGGCTACAAAAGATAGAATTTGTTAGCGGGGCTTTGGAGCTTTGTTTGAATTTCGATGAGAAAGGGGAATTAAAAGAAAGTTTAGATGAAAGACTTGTAAATCTTAATGCCGCTCTAAGATTGAAAAACGAAAGCATAATAGCTGAGTTTAAGAAATTTTGCTATACAAAAGCTTTAATGCCTTATCTTATCGATACACAAATCCATCTTATAAACAATCTTGAAGCCTTGCTTGTAAGAGGCGGGTTTAATCACGCTATTAAAGCAAAAATCATAGGTAGAAGTAGTGGCGGTGGCTTTTATATCGTGCCTTTAAGTGTTGAAAATTTGCAAAATGATATAGAAAAAATCAAAAATCAAAAAGAAGAAATTTATTATGAATACGCTAAAAATTTCTCAGCTTTTTTAGCAAAAAACCTACCTTTTTTAAAATTTATCAATACAGCCTTTGATCTTTTTGATCATTATAGTGCTAGGGTTTTGCTTGCTAAAAAAAAGGATTTTGAATTTGTTTTGTGTGATCAAAGTACGGATTTAGTGCTTAAAAATTTCGCTCATCCTGCCTTAAAAAATCCAAAAAGCGTGAGTTTGGAATTTAAAAAACAAGTTTTAATCATCACAGGGGTAAATGCAGGCGGAAAATCCATGCTTTTAAAATCCATGCTAAGCGCAGCATTTTTAGCTAAACATCTTTTGCCTATGCATATCAAAGCAAGTGAAAGTAAAATTGGTACTTTTAAAGAATTTGATGCCATCATAGAAGATCCGCAAAATGTTAAAAACGACATTTCAACTTTTGCAGGAAGAATGTTGCATTTTTCTAGACTTTTTTCTAAGAAAAATTTG
Organism: Campylobacter sp. BCW_6464; assembly: GCF_001762775.1. Taxonomy (NCBI): domain Bacteria; kingdom Pseudomonadati; phylum Campylobacterota; class Epsilonproteobacteria; order Campylobacterales; family Campylobacteraceae; genus Campylobacter; species Campylobacter sp. BCW_6464. Next base: position 83,623 of record NZ_MJXM01000041.1, read on the forward strand.
CTTTTAGGTATAGATGAAATAGAGCTTGGAACAGATTTTGAAGAAGCGGCTTGTTTGTATAGTGTGTTAATTTCAAAACTCATAGCTAATAATCTTAAAATCATCATCACCACGCACCACAAACGCCTTGCCATGCTTTTAGCAAAAAATGAGCAAGTTGAACTCATTGCTGCTTTATATGATGAAGAGCTTTCACGCCCAAAATATGAGTTTTTAAAAGGTACTATAGGAAAATCTTATGCCTTTGAAACCGCTTTGCGTTATCAGATTCCGCCGAATTTAGTTAGCGAGGCTAAAAAGCTTTATGGCGAGGATAAAGAAAATTTAGAAGAGCTTGTGGGTAAAAATATCAATCTTGAATTAGAACTAAAAGCTAAGCTTGAAAATGTTGAGAAAAAAGAGCAAAAAGTCGATGAAATTTTACTTTCTTTAAAAGATCAAAAAGAAAAAAATGAACAAGAATTTCGCACGAGTTTGAGAAATTTAGAATTTAAATTTCACAAAGCCATAGAAGAAGCTAAGAAAACCATACAGCTTAAAGACACAAAAGATAAGCAAAGAAGCCTTAATAAAGCCAATGAACTTAAAAAAGAAATCATCTTGCCAAGTATGGAGCAAAACGAAGAATTGCGTGTGGGGGATTTTGTAAAATATGAAAAAATTAAGGGTAAAATCATAAGCATTTCTAAAAACGATGCTATGGTTGAAAGCGATGGGATCAAACTTCGTGTGCCTTTAAAACTGCTTAAAAAAAGTGGTGCAATGCCAAAAAAAGTAGCAAAAACAAGTATAAGCGTAAGCAAACCAAGCAATCTAAGCGTAACTTTGGATTTGCATGGACTTAGGAGTGATGAGGCTATTTCAAGGCTTGATAAATTTATTTCAGATGCTTTAATAGCGGGATTTGATGAGGTTTTGATCTATCATGGTATAGGCACAGGAAAGCTTGCCTTTGCGGTAAGAGAGTTTTTAAAAACCCATAAAAGTGTTAAAGGCTTTAATGACGCACCGATCAATCAAGGTGGCTTTGGTGCTAAGGTGGTGAGATTATGAAAAACATTATGATATTAAGTGGAGCGGGTTTGTCTGCTCCAAGTGGACTTAAAACTTTTAGAGATAATGATGGACTTTGGGAAGAATACGATGTGATGGAGGTTTGCTCCGCAACAGGTTTTAGAAAAAACCCTAAAAAAGTGCTTGATTTTTACGATGCAAGAAGGGCGCAACTTCAAAATGTAAAGCCAAATCATGCTCATGAAAAAATCGCACAATTAAAAGAAAAATGGGGTAAAAATCTTTTTGTTATCACGCAAAATGTAGATGATTTGCTAGAGCGTGCAGGGTGTAAAGATGTAGTGCATTTGCATGGCTTTTTGCCCGAACTTCGCTGCTTAAAATGCGAAGAAATTTTTAATATAGGTTATGAAAAAATCACAGATAAACAATGCCCAAAATGCAAAAGTAAGGATTTAAGACACAATATAGTCATGTTTGAAGAGCAAGCTCCTGCTTATGCTATGCTTTATTCTTTGCTAAATCAAACTTCGCTTTTTATCAGCGTAGGCACAAGTGGGGCGGTTTTGCCTGTAGGGCGTTATGCTTCAATGTGCGAAAAAAGTATTTTAAATATCTACGAAAAAGATGCGAATTTAGAGCGGTATTTTGATAAAATCTATATAGAAGATATTATAAGCGCTATTGATAAAATCGCACTTGATATAGAAAATTTTATGAAAGATGGTAATGTTTGATTCTTTTTTAAGTGGAGTTTTTTTGGGCTTTGGAGTGAGTGTTCCTTTTGGACCTGTAAATATTTTGATTTTAACTTATGCACTAAAAGCTTTTAAAAATTCCATAGCTGTAGGACTTGGAGCATTTAGTATAGATATGCTTTATCTTTTTTTGCTTCAATTTGGGCTTTTAAATTTTTTAGACAATGTTATTTTTATGCGTTCTTTGGCGATTTTTGGTTTTTGTTTTTTAACTTATATGGCGTACTTGATGCTAAGAAAAAAGAAAGAAAGCTTAAATTTAGAGCATAAAGAATTTAAAGAAAGTCTTTTGAAAAGTTATATTAAAGGAGCTTTTTTAAATGGTTCAAATCCTTTTGTGATAGGATTTTGGCTTAGTGCTGCAAGCGTGGTTTTAAGTAGTGATTATGCTTATTTGATGACTTTAGGGCTTGTTGTGGCTATACTTTTTTGGGTAAGTGCTTTAGCCTTTGTGGTGGCAAGATATAGTCATGTTTTTAGTGCAAAAGTTGTTTTTATAATCAATATAATTTCAGCTATAATTATAGAGTATTTTGCTCTTAATTTATTATATAAAACTTTCTTAGGATAAAAAATGAATGCAAAAGAATTTTTAATCGAATTTTTAAAATTTAAATCTGTTACGCCAAATGATGATGGAGCTTTAAATTTCATCGCTATGGAACTGAGTGATTTTGAAGCTTTTTTTATAGAAAAAGAAGGCATTAAAAACCTTTTACTCACTAAAAAATTTAAAGATGAGGGTGAGCATTTAGCTTTTGGTGGGCATGTAGATGTGGTGCCTGCAGGCGAGGGTTGGAGTAGTGATGCTTTTGTGCCTATAGAAAAAGAAGGCTTTATCTATGCAAGGGGTGCTCAAGATATGAAAAGCGGAGTAGCAGCTTTTGTAGATGCGGCAAAGAATGTAGATTTTAAAGGAGCAAGACTGAGTCTTATTTTAACAAGTGATGAAGAAGGCGAAGCTATATATGGAACTAAGGCTGTTTTAGAATGGATGCAAGAAAGAGATATGCTGCCTGATTATGCTGTGGTTGCCGAGCCAACCTGTGTTAAAAAAATCGGCGATAGTATTAAAATAGGGCGTCGTGGTTCTATCAATGGAAAACTTTTAATCCGCGGAAAACAAGGGCATGTTGCTTATCCTGAAAAATGTATCAATCCTGTGCATGATTTTGCGCCAGTTTTAAAGCTTTTAGCGGGTTTTGATCTTGATCCTGGAAGTGCTGAATTTAGTCCTTCAAAAATCGTTATTACCGATATTCGCGGAGGTATGGGGGTGTGTAATGTTACGCCAAATGATTTAAAACTTATGTTTAATGTGCGTAATTCTCCTGATACAAGCTTAGAAGATGTAAAAAGTTATGTAGAAAAAATTTGCCATGGTTTAAACTATGAGTTAGAGCTAAAACAATCAAGCGAAGCTTTTTTGACAAATATCGATAATAAAATCGTTCAAAAAATGAATGAAAGCGTTCAAAAAATCACTCATGAAGTACCAGAGCTTAATACCAAAGGCGGTACAAGTGATGCAAGGTATTTTGCAAAATATGGTGTAAAAGTAGTGGAATTTGGGGTTTGTAATGATAGAATTCACGCTATTGATGAAAGAGTAAGCATAGAAGAATTTGAAAAACTTTGCCTTGTTTTTAGGGATTTGATAGAGAATTTTTAAAGGTTTAAAATGATCATTAACGGAGAAAAACTTGATTTTAAAGAGCTTAAATTTATGGATTTTATCAAAGAAAAAGGTTTTAAAATCGAACTTATTGCTTTAGAATTAAATGGAGAAATCATACCAAAAAGTGAGTTTGAAAATTTGATTTTAAAAGAAAATGATAAAGCCGAAATCGTAAGTTTTGTAGGGGGTGGATGATGAGAGTGAAATTTAATGGCAAAGAACTTGATACAGACTTTAAAACAAGTTTGGAATTTTTTGATAATATCAGCAAAAATGAAAACGATGTATGGATTATCAATGGTTTTGCAACAAAAGAGAATATCGCTTTAAACGAAGATGATGAGCTTTTTTGTATAGAAAGAAATACTTTACCTCCAAAAGATGCGCTAGACGCTATGATGAGAGCAAGACACACTCCAAAACTTCACGACAAGCTTAAAAATGGACGTGTGGCAGTTTGTGGTTTGGGCGGACTTGGATCGCATATAGCGATAAATTTAGCAAGAAGTGGTGTGGGGTTTTTAAAGCTGATTGATTTTGATGTGATTGAGCCTAGTAATTTGAATCGTCAAGCTTATCGTGTGAGTGATTTGGGTAAATTTAAAACCGAAGCTTTAAAAGAGCAAATTAGCGAGATTAACCCTTATATTAGCGTTGAAATTTGCACTTTAAAAATCGATGAGGATAATTTAAAGTCTTTGTTTAAAGATATAGATATAGTTTGTGAAGCCTTTGATAGTGCTATCGCAAAAGCGATGATAGCACAAAATTTTCATAGATTTTACAAAGATAGTATTTTAATCTGTGCTTCAGGACTTGCGGGTTATGGCGATAGCAACAGCATACAAACAAGAAAAATTGCTAAAAATTTCTATGTATGTGGGGATTTGGTAAATGGTGCTAAGCTAGGAAATGGACTTATGGCGCCAAGGGTAAATATTTGCGCAGGACATCAAAGTAACCTTGTTTTAGAGCTTTTAGCAAATAAGGAGTAAAAATGCAAGAAAATTTAAAAAATGATAAATTAAAAATAGGCAAATACGAGTTTGATTCAAGATTTATTTTAGGTTCTGGAAAATATTCGCTAGAGCTTATAAAATCAGCCATAGAAGAAGCTAAAGCGCAGATTATCACTCTAGCCTTACGCCGTGCAAATACAGGGGAAATTGCTAATATACTTGATTATATCCCTAAAAATATCACACTTTTACCCAACACTTCAGGCGCAAGAAACGCCGATGAAGCCTTACGTATTGCAAGGCTTTCAAGAGAGCTTGGTTGCGGAGAACTTATCAAGATAGAAGTGATAAGTGATAGTAGGTATTTGTTGCCTGATAATTATGAAACGATTAAAGCTTGCGAGCTTTTAGCTAAAGAGGGCTTTACGCCTTTACCTTACATGCATGCTGATCTTTACGCAGCTAGAGCTATGCGTGATGCAGGAGCTGCGGCTATCATGCCTTTGGCAGCACCTATTGGGAGCAATAAAGGCTTATGTGCTAAGGAATTTATACAAATTTTGCTTAATGAAATTGATTTGCCTATTATTGTAGATGCGGGTATTGGAAGTCCTGCGCAAGCTTGTGAAGCTATGCAAATGGGAGTAAGTGCGGTGATGGTAAATACAGCCATAGCTGAAGCTAAAGATATAGCCTTGATGGCTAGAGCTTTTTCTTTGGCGGTAAATGCAGGAAGAGCGGCTTTTTTGGCGGGTTTGGCAAGTGTGAGCGAGGCTAAAGCAAGTTCTCCATTAACAGGCTTTTTAAGGGATTAATCATGCAAGATTATATGCAGCATTTACCTCACATGCAGGAAATAAAAAGCGAAATTTTAAACAAGGTTTTAACTCAAGTTCAAAGCTATGATGAGAGTCAATTTAGCGCCAAGGATGTTAAAAATGCTTTAAATCAAACGCATTTAAGTATAGAGCATTTAAAAGCCTTGCTTTCAAGTACAGCAGAAGATTTCATAGAAGAATTAGCCTTTAAATCCGCCAAAGTCAAGCAAAAATATTTTGGAAATTCTATCTCTCTTTTTACTCCGCTTTATTTGTCAAATTATTGTAATTCTAAATGTGTTTATTGTGGTTTTCAAAAAGGAAATAAAATCGCAAGAGCTAAGCTAAGTGAAGCTGAAATTCACGAAGAAATGCAAGCTATTGCTAAAAGTGGTTTAGAAGAAATTTTAATGCTAACAGGTGAGGGTAGGGAGTTTGCAAGTGTAGAATATATAGCAAATGCTTGTAAAATAGCTAGAGAGTATTTTAAGGTTGTAGGCGTTGAAATTTATCCTATGAATGAAGATGAATATAAAATTTTACATGAAAAGGGTTGTGATTATGTGACTGTTTTTCAAGAAACTTACAATCCTTTAAAATATTCTAAAATTCATTTAGGTGGCGAAAAACGCATTTTTCCTTATCGCTTTAATGCTCAAGAAAGAGCTTTAAAAGCGGGTATGCGTGGAGTGGCTTTTGCGGCACTTTTGGGTATAGATGATTTTAGAAAAGACGCTCTTGCTACGGCACTTCATGCGCATTTTTTACAACAAGCTTATCCGCATGCTGAAATTTCTATTTCAGTGCCTCGTTTAAGACCTATTATCAATAATGCCAAAATCCATCCTAAAGATGTGAGTGAAAAACGCCTTTTGCAAGTACTTTGTGCTTATAGACTTTTTTTACCTTTTGCGGGTATTACCATTTCAAGTCGTGAAAGAATAGGTTTTAGAGATGAGGTTATCAAGCTTGGTGCTACTAAAATGAGTGCAGGAGTGAGTGTGGGTATAGGTGAGCATAAGGGCGAGAAAAAGGGCGATGAGCAGTTTGAAATTTCAGATGATAGGAGTGTAGATGAAATTTTAGCCATGCTTAAAAGATCCAATTTGCAAGCTGTGATGAGTGATAGCATTTATGTGGGATAAAAAAATCATCGCTATAAGTGATAGAAAATGTGTGCAAATAGACTTCTTAAAGCAGATTGAAAAACTTGCTAAGGCCAAGGTAGATGCTATAGTTTTAAGAGAAAAAGATTTAAGCGAATTTGAGTATTATGACTTAGCAAAAGAAGTTTTAAGCATTTGCACAAAGCAAAAAGTGACTTGTTTTTTGCATTCTTTTGATAAGGTTTGTTTAAAATTGGGACATCGTTATTTTCACGCACCGCTTTCTTTGCTAAGAAAAGAGCCTAAATTAATAAAATATTTTCATATACTTGGTACTTCAGTCCATAGCAAAGAAGAGCTTTTAGAGGCGATGAGTTATAAGGTAAATTATGCTTTTGTAGGGCATATTTTTGAAAGTTCTTGCAAGGCGGGTTTAGAACCTAAAGGGCTTGATTTTTTAAAATCCTTACTTGAATTTAGTCAAATTCCGCTTTATGCTATAGGCGGTATCAATGCTCAAAATATGGAAAATTTTAAAGATATAAATATAGCAGGCGTTTGTATGCGTGAAATTTTAATGAAAGAAAAAGATCTTAAAAAGTATCTTTTAGAATGTAGGCAAAATTTACGATGAATAAAATTCTTTCTTTACCAGAAGATTTAAAGCAATTAAAAGGTGTCAATTATAAAAAAATTAAATCTTGCACTTTTGCCAAATATACACAAACGGATACTTCGCATTCTACTTTTGTTAATGTAGGAAGTCATCTTTTAACTTTTGTTCGCAAAGGATATAAAATTTTACATACTGCATCAAAAGATTATAAGATTAACTCTTATGAAACTTTGTTTTTAAAAGCTGGGAGCTATACTTTAAGTAATGTAGGACTTAGTAAAGGAGTTTATGAAGCTTATTTATTTTTTTTTGACAATGCATTTTTAATTGAACTTATTCATAAGTATAAAGATTTTTTTAAACTAGATCAAAAGTTTCAAAACTATGAAATTTTTTGGGTAAAAAATGATAAGATTTTGCAAGGAATTTTGGAAAGTTTTTCACCGCATTTTGAAGAAAATACGCAAATTTTAGATCCTATAGTGAGTTTGAAATTTGAAGAGATTTTTTTACATTTGCTTTTAAATAAGAATATTTATTTTATTAGTTTTTTATCAGGAATTTTAAAAGAATTTCGCCTTGATCTTTCCCAACTTTTTGAGTATTGTGGTAGAGAATTTTTAAGCGTAAATGAAATGTCTAATTTTGCGAAATTAGATTTAGCAACTTTTTCTAAAGAATTTAAGAAATGTTTTGGACAAAGTCCTAAAAAATGGTTAGATGAAAAAAGGTTGCAAAAAGCAAAGATTTTACTTAAATTTTCTAAAAAAAATATCAATGAAATAGCTAATGAGTGCGCTTTTTCTTCGGTAGCTTGGTTTATTGAAAGATTTAAAGAGAAATATGAGCAAACTCCTAAGCAATATCAAAAAACAAAAAACTTGTATTTTTTATCAAAAAACTAGCACATTTTTTTATCTAAATAAATATAATTCAATGAAAATATTTTTAAATAAAGGAGAAAATATGAAAAAATATGTTTTAAGTTTAGCGCTTCTTGGAAGTTTGCTTGGTGCAAGTGAATTAAAATATCAAGAATTTGATGGTTTTAAAAGCCCTGAAAGTATTTTTGTAGATAAAAACTATGTTTATGTATCTAATGTAGGAGAAAAACTTGAACCTTTGGCGAAAGATAATGATGGATTTATTTCTAAGCTTGATAAAAATGGCAAAGTGTTAGAATATAAATTTTTAACCCATCTTAATGCACCAAAAGGCATGATGGAGATTGGAAAAACTCTTTATGTGGTAGATATCGATGTTTTACGCGGTTTTGATCTTAAAACTAAAAAAGAAATTTTTAATTTACCTATTAAAGGTGCAATCTTTTTAAATGACATAGAAAAATTAGACGACAATACGCTTTTGGTTAGCGATACTGGCACAGGGCTTATTTTAAAGGTTGATTTAAAAACTAAGCAATATGATGAATTATTAAAACTTGATTTAGCAAAATTTGGCGGTCCAAATGGGTTATATCTAGATAGAAAAAAATATAAGCTTTTTATAGCTGGTTATCATCCTGATGGTGTAAGTGGCGGTGTTGTAATGGCTTATGATTTAAATACAAAAGAACTCAGTATAATTAAAAATGAAAAAGAATCTTATGATGGAATAGTTCCTTATAAAGATGGTTTATTGGTAAGTTCTTGGGGAAATAATCTAAATGGATATATTTATAATTTAGATAATGTTAAATCTGTAAAACTTGAACTTCCTTTGATGAAAGGTCCTGCAGATATATTTATTGAAGGTAATATTTTATGGATTCCTAAGATGGCAGAAGGTAAAATATTCAAAGTAGAACTTAACAAATAAGGCTTTTATGGCTTCTTTTAAAAAGATATTTTGGATTAATGTTATTATTGTTATTATTGTAGCTTTTAATCTTAGAGCCCCAATTACTGCAGTGGGGCCTATTATTGATATTATTAAAGATAAGTATTATTTAAACTCAACCGTAGCGGGCATACTTACAAGTCTTCCTTTGATAGCTTTTGGAAGTATTTCTTTTATTGTGGGGTATTTTTCTCCTATTCGTGCTATTGTTTTTGGAATTTTTTTAATTTTTTTAGGCGAAATTATTCGTTCTTATTTTGGTGTATATGGCTTATTTTTGGGAATGTTAGCAATGGGCTGTGGTATAGCAATTGCAAATGTTTTACTTCCTAGTTTTATTAAAGAAAAATTTCCAAAAAAAATGGCAAGTATAATGGGAATTTATAGTCTTGTTTTGACTATTTCTTCGATTATGGGTATTGCTTTAGCTATACCTTTGCTTAGTGTATTTGATTTAGCTGGAGCTATGTTTTTCTGGGCTATTTTTTCTTTTGTAGCTTTAGTAGTTTACTATTCTCAAGCTAAAAATGGTAGATTTTTTCGCATTAAGAAAAAAGCTTATAAAAAAATCAATCTTTTTACAAATTTAACAACTTGGAAAATTACTCTTTTTATGGGATTTCAAAGTTTTTTAGTTTATTCTTTGTTTTTTTGGTATGTTCAAATTGTTGTAGAAAAAGGATTTGATAAAGAATTTTCTACAAGTATGGTTTTATTTGCTCAACTTGTTGCAGCTCCAGTGTCTCTTTTTGGCCCTTTACTTTTAGGAAAATTAAGGCAAAATTTACATACTTTTTACATAGCAGGTTTGTGCAGTATGTATGTGATCGCTTTTGGTATGCTCTTTATTTTTGATAGCAAAATTTCTATTATTATTAGTGCTTTTATCATGGGTTTTCCATGGGGTGGAGTTTTTGGCATTGCACTGCTTTTTATTGCACAAAAAAGCTCTAATGCTCAAATAGCAGCGAGACTTTCTGCTTTAGCTCAGGGTTTTGGGTATTTAATCGCAGCACAAGGACAATGGATTATAGGTTTTTTGCATGATAAATTTGAAAATTTTTCATTTGCTATTTTGATGTTAGTTTTTGTTGGAATTTTAGTAAATATCTTTGGATATTTATCGTATAAAAGCCAAGTTATCAGATAGTGCTTTTTCTAGCAAAATATCCCCACCATTTTTTTGTGCTATATTTTGCAATCTTGTAGAAATATCTTCTAAGTTAAGTTTTAACATTGCTTTTAAAAAATCATCAAGATTGATCGAATCTTGCGTGAAAATTTGACATAAAGCTTGATCTTGTAAAAATTTAGCATTAAAGTATTGATGATTTTTAGCTGCATAAGGATAAGGTATGAAAATAGCAGGCAAGGTGTTGGCGCAAAGTTCAAAAAGGGTACTTGCACCTGCTCTTGATATAGCTAGATCTGCATTTTTCATTTTTTCTTCCAAATTTGAACTAAAGTCAAAAACATCAGCTTGGATATTTAAGCTTTGGTAGTGTTTTTTGCATTTTTCAAAATCATTTTTTCCGCATTGATGGATGATTTTGATGTTTTGCTCTTGAAGCTTTGGGGCGAGATTTAAAGCTAGTTCGTTTATAAAGCTAGCTCCTTGTGATCCTCCTAGGAAAATAATATTTTTTAATTCTGTGCGAGTCCTAGCATTATCAAAAAATTTATTTGCCACAGGATAAGGACTAAATTCTTTTTCAAAGGCGCTAAAAAATTTTGTAGCGAAAGGTTTTAAAAGCATGTTTAAAGAGCCACTTTTTGAATTTTGCTCGTGTATAAAAAGAGGCAAATGTGAGGATAAAGCCGCAAAAGATGCGGGAGCTGCACTATATCCACCTACACTAAAAACGGCTTGGATGTGGTATTTTTTAAAAATTTCTCTACAATCTTTGGAGAGTTTTAAGGTGTGGAGTAAAGAACTGATTTTGCCAAATTTGCTTTGATTAACCACTCCTTTAGAGCTTAAAAAAATTTTTTCCTTAAAGCGTACTTCATTTTCAAACCAAGCTTTATCTTGACCATTTTGACTGCCTATATATATACATTCTATATTTTTTTTAATCGCACTTTCTAATAAGCAACGCACTATGGCTAAATGCCCTCCAGTTCCGCCACCTGTTAAAGCTATTGTCATAATTTAACCTTTTTTGAAATCATTAATACATATCCTATGCCTATGCAAATTGCCCACATTGAACTTCCTCCATAGCTTAAAAGTGGAACCGCTACACCTTTTAGTGGAGTAAGAGAAATAATACCAAAAGCATTCATAAAGAAAGAAAAAAGTAAAAGTAAGGCTATGCCTGAACAAAAAATAAAATCTTGTTTAGCTTCGCATCTTCCTGCAATTCTAAAAATTCTTAAAATCATCCAAAGATAAATATAGCAAATAACTCCAAGACCTAAGAGTCCTATTTCTTCAGTAATTCCTGAAAGAACAAAGTCAGTATGCACTTCACTTAAAAAGCCTAATTTAAAAGTTCCAAGTCCTAGGCCTTCACCAAACATTCCTCCATGGGCTATAGCATTTAAAGAGTGCGAAATCTGATAAGGTTCGCTGTTGCTACTTACTCTCAAAGCATTTGCTAGCCAATCAGGAAGCATAGGTAAAAAAGCATCTTGTATATTCCCCCACCAAGAAGCGATTCTTTGAATTCTTCTTTGGTTGCTAAAAATTACCATTATACCTATCATCATAATGATTAAAGTTCCAAAAGCAAAAAGCCTTTTACTAGCTCCTGCAAAAAAAGCTAAAGCTAGAATCAAAAAGAAAGAAATTACGCTTTGTCCTAAATCGTTTTGAGTGATATAAATATATCCTATAACTATAGAAGCTAAGATGCAATAAGGTAGAAGAATTAAAGCCTCGTGTCTGATAGCTTTTTTGCTATCATCAATACGCCTTGTATAGCTCCATGCTAAAAAATAAATCAATCCTATTTTAAAAAATTCCACAGGAGAGATAGAGAGTGGGCCTAAGCGTATCCAGCGTTTAGCTCCTCCGCTAGCTGTTGCTAATGCAGAAGGTAAAAATGGTAAAATGATAATAAAGATAAAAGAAATAATCAAAATAGCTAAAATAATTTTTTTAGAAAGTGCCTTATCAGGATCCAATCGAGAAATAAAAAACATTATAAGTATGCCACTAATTCCAAAAAAAAGCTGACGAATAAAAAAATGAAACTCGCTATAGTCAAGAAAAAGAACAGTAAAAGCTGTAAGAGAGTATGAAAATACTATTCCTATGGTGATTAAAATACAACTTAAATAAAATAATCTTTTATCAGCAACCATTATAATTATAACTTTTCTTTATTGGAATTAAAATTTTAAAAAGTTTTATTATAACTAAAATAAATTAAATTTTTTGCTAAGTTTTTGTAAGGAAAATTTGCTAAAATTAACAATAAAAATATAATAAAAAAGGCAAATTATGAATCAAATCCATAAAATTCTCATAGCAAATAGAGCTGAAATAGCTGTTAGAGTAATCCGTGCTTGTAGAGATTTACATATTAAAAGTGTTGCAGTTTTTACAGAGCCTGATCGTGAATGTTTGCATGTAAAAATCGCAGATGAGGCTTATCGCATAGGAACGGATGCTATAAGAGGATATTTAGATGTTGCTCGTATTGTCGAGATTGCTAAGGCTTGTGGTGCTGATGCGATCCATCCTGGTTATGGATTTTTAAGTGAGAATTACGAATTTGCTAAGGCTTGTGAAGATGCTGGAATTATTTTTATAGGTCCAAAATCTGAAGTAATCCATAAGATGGGAAATAAAAATATCGCTCGTAAGTTAATGGCTAAAAATGGCATACCTATTGTTCCAGGGACTGAAAAATTAAATTCCTATAGCATGGAAGAAATTAAAATTTTTGCTGAGAAGATTGGTTATCCTGTTATTTTAAAAGCTTCAGGTGGTGGAGGTGGACGCGGAATTCGCGTTGTTCATAAAGAACAAGATCTTGAAAATGCCTTTGAATCTTGCAAAAGAGAAGCTTTAACATACTTTAATAATGATGAAGTATTTATGGAAAAATATGTAGTTAATCCTAGGCATATAGAATTTCAAATTTTAGGAGATAACTACGGAAATATTATCCATCTTTGTGAAAGGGATTGTTCTATCCAAAGAAGACATCAAAAGGTAATTGAGATAGCACCTTGCCCTGGAATTTCAGATAATCTTAGAAAAACCATGGGTGTTACAGCTGTGGCAGCTGCTAAGGCTGTAGGTTATACAAATGCTGGAACTATAGAGTTTTTGCTTGATGATTATAATCGCTTTTATTTTATGGAAATGAATACAAGAATTCAAGTTGAACATCCAATTACTGAAGAAATTACAGGTATTGACCTTATTGTAAGACAAATTCGTATTGCAGCAGGAGAAATTTTGGACTTAGAACAAAGCGATATTAAACCTAGGGGTTTTGCTATTGAAGCTAGAATTACTGCTGAAAATGTATGGAAAAATTTTATTCCAAGTCCTGGAAAAATAGGAGAATACTACCCAGCTCTTGGACCATCTGTTAGGGTTGATAGTCATATTTATAAAGACTATACTGTACCGCCTTATTATGATTCCATGCTTGCAAAGCTTATTATTAAAGCAACAAGTTATGATTTAGCGGTTAATAAACTTGAGCGTGCTTTGAAGGAATTTGTGATTGATGATATTAGAACAACAATACCATTTTTAATCGCTATTACAAAAACAAGAGAATTTAGAAGAGGGTATTTAGACACCTCTTTCATAGAAACACATATGCAAGAATTATTAGAAAAAACAGAAGATCGTCATCAAGAAAATAAAGAAGAAGTTATAGCTGCAATAGCTGCTACGCTTAAAAAAATACGAGAAAGTAGAGAATAATAGATGGATTTTTTAGACAGTCTTAAAAGTATTAAAAAAGAAATGCAAGCTAACACCAATACCCCAAAATTAGCAAAGAAATCAAGCAAGAGTGGGGCAAGCGTAAAAAATTTAGAAAAACTAGCTAAAGATATTCGCGAAAAAAATCAAGAAACAAACATAGATAAGGAAATGCAAGAAATTTTCTTAAAGCAAGAAAAACTACAGGATGAATTTTCCGAATTTATCAAAAATGCAGATATTAAGAAAATTTAATGCTTGAGATTGGTTTTTGTACTCTTGAAGATCAGTGTCCTTACTTAAAAGATAAACGCTCAAGAATAGAGTATAAATACATTGAAAATTGCCCTAAAGAAATCAATAATGGGCTAATAAAACGAGGTTGGCGTCGTTTTGGTAGGTATTTTTCACGCCCTATTTGTAAAGATTGTGATGAATGTTTAAGTCTTAGAATTTTAGTTAATGAATATAATTTTTCAAGAAGTGAAAGAAGGGTTGTAAATAAAAATATTAACACCAAAGTTATGCTTAGAACACCCAATTTAAGCAATGAACATTTGTTTTTATATGATAAATACCATCGTTTTATGGAAGAAAAAAAGAACTGGAAGCGTTATGATTTAAGCTTTAAGCAGTATTATAATCTTTATGTCGATGGTTTTATGAATTTTGGATATGAGCTTGCATTTTATATAGAAGATAAGCTCGTTTGTGTTGATTTGATTGATATTTTAGAGGATGGAATTTCAAGCATTTATTGTTTTTATGATCCTGATTTTTCGTATTTTTCTTTGGGTAAATTTTCTTTGCTCAATGAAATACAAATAGCTAAAAAAATGAACTTAGATTATATTTATCTTGGGTATTTTGTAAAAAAGTGTCAATCTTTATCTTATAAAGCCGATTATACACCCAATGAAATTTTAAAAGGCACTAAAGAGCTTTTTGAAAATGAGGTTTTATGGGAGAAATAGATGCAAATCGTGCAAACTTTAGAAACTATCAATGTTAATACAGATGATATTAGCGTATTTCAGTATTTTAAAGACTTGATTACCAAAAATTTCACAAAGGTCATAGGACGAAAAAATAAAATTTTTTCTTTTTTTGAAGAAAATGAAATTCCACAGCGTCGTTATTTCTTAAAAGTTTTAGATCAAAAATATCGCAAAAGTACAAATGAAGGTATAGAGAATTTACAAGATGCTCATTTTAAAACTTTTAGATTAAATTTTGAGCAAAATAATATGCTTAAGCCTATGTTGTTTATCAAGATTGATTTTGCTGCGGGTAGAATTTTGATGAAGTTAAGCTCTAATGAAAAATTATTTGTTACCTATATAAGAAATTATTTTCAAGATCATAATATAGAATATAATGAAATGACAAATATTCTAATTTTAGAATATAAAAACGAGAATACTCTTGAACTTTTTGAAGCTTTTGCAGATGAGAGCGAGCATTTAAAATATTGCGTGAATTTTGAAGTTGACCGAGAAGAGTATAAAAAATTTCGCCAAAATATTCACAATAAAGAAAATATGAAATGGAAATTTAATGCTTTAGCTAAGCTTTTTAGTAATTATTTTAATACTTTAGAATGTACTCCGCAAAATGATCTTAGTGAAATCAGACAAAAATATTTGATTTTGGTAAAACTTTATCATCCTGATTTTCATCAAGGAAAAAGTGCAATAGAAAAAGCTTACGCAAGAGAACAGTTTGAAAAAATACAAATTGCCTATGATAACTTAAAAGCACTTTATAAGAATAATACTTAAAAAAATTAAATTAATCATTTTGGTTAATTTAATTTTTCTCTCTCATAAATTTTTCTTAATTTGCTATCTAGCTTAAAACAAAATTTAAAAAGTGCAGGTACTACGAGTAAGGTAAGCAAGGTCGAACTTATAAGCCCAAAGATAATGGCTATTGCCATAGGAGAATTAGCTTCATAGCCCGCACCCCTTGAAAGAGCGAGTGGGAGCATGGCAAAAATCATAGCAAAAGTTGTCATCAATATAGCCCTTAAGCGTGATTTTCCAGCGATTAAAAGAGCTTTATCGGGATCTAAACCTTCATGGCATTTTTTATTGGCTACATCCACAAGTAAAATAGCATTTTTCCCCACCATACCAAAAAGTAAGATGATGGCAATAAGTACAAAAAGCGAAAAATTATGCCCTGTGATAAAAAGCCCTATAGATGCTCCTCCAAAGGCTAAAGGCATGGTTATCATGATGATTAAAGGTAAAATAAAACTTTCATAAAGTGCAGCTAAAACAAGATAAATTAAAACAAAAGCAAGTACTACTGCCATAGCAAAACCTTGCACGGTTTCACCTAAAAGATTGATAAAGCCTGAAAAAGCATAGCTAAGACTTGCATTATTATTTAAAATTTTATCCATATTATCTAGTAAAAGTTTTTGCACCGCTCCTAAGGAAAGATCATTTACTCCAGCTGTGATTTTCACAGAGCGGTTTTTATTGTAACGATTGATAGTTTTTAAATCCTTACTGTATATAAAATCCACCACGCTTGAAAGTTCTAAATTTACACCTTGGTTGTTTTTAATACTAATGCGTTTTAAAGCTTCTATGTCTTTTTTAAATTCTGGAGCAAAACTTAGGATAATATCATCTTTTGAATTGCCTCTATCCATACTTCCTACGCTAAGTTGCGAAAAAGAATACCCTAAAACCCCAGCGATATATTCAGGATTGACATCTAAAAGTTTAGCTTTTTCTTTGTTGATGTGTAAGGCTACTTCATCTTTTGTAGCATTAGCATTGTCGCTTATATCTACAATGCGTGCATTAGTGCCTAAAATTTCTTTTGCTCGAGAAGCAGCTTCTTTTAGAGTGTTTAAATCATCTCCTAAGATTAAAAACTGCACGGGATCATCAATGCCTGCACCCTCTATCTTTGGAAGTTCTAAAATTTTGATTTTTAAACTTTCATCTTGAAATTTTTGACGATATAAACTTACTATAGCACTTTGTCTTAAATTTCTTTCGTCTAAATTTTTAAGTTTAACATAAATTTTAGCCTTTGTAGCATCTTTGGCATCATCATAGCCTACAAGTAAAAAAGCGTATTTGACATTGCTATCATTTTTGATTTTTTCAAGCAAATTTAAACTTTTTTCTTTCATGGCTTCTAAACTTAAATCCTTTTTGCTTTCAAGTAAAACTTGAATTTCGCTATCATCTTCCATAGGTAAAAAATCAAGTCCTATACGGGTAGCTAAAGCAAAAGAAAGCCCTACAAAAACAAGAGTGGCTAGGATAAATTTTGCTTTATTTTGTAAAATTTTATAGAGTAAATTTTCATACTTTTGCTCTATTTTTTCAAAAAAAACTTCTGTTTTTTCATAAAACTTACTTTCTTTTGGATTTAAAAATCTTGCTCCAATACTAGGTATTAAAAATACAGAAACCAAAAAGCTTATCACTATCCCACTTGCAACGCTTATGCCTAAGGCATTGAAAAAAAGCCCTGGTATAGAGTTCATATAAGAAATAGGGATAAAAACACAAAGTAAAACTATACTGATGCTTAAAACGCTAAAACCTATTTCGTTGATACCTAAAAAAGCAGCTTGTAAAGGCGGATAAGTTTTTAGTTTTTTAGCAATATTTTCAATCACTACTATAGCATCATCGATAAAAATTCCTATGCTTAAGGTTAAAGCTATGAAAGTTAAGCGGTTTAAATCATAGCCTAAAAGATCGATAATAAAAAAAGTTGAAATGATAGAAGTAGGTATAGCTATGCAAGCAATGAGAGTTGCACTTAAATTTCTTAAAAATAAAAATACAATTACAAGGGTTAGAAAAATCCCCAAAACCATATCAAAAATCACTTGAGAAAGATGCTTGTGGATATTTAAGCTTTTATCGTAAAGCACATTAATGCTTATATCTTTTGGAATTTGTTTTTCTAAAATAGGCAAGGCATTTTTGACATTTTTAATCATTTCAAGGGTGTTATAATTTGTGATTTTTCCGAGTTCTAAAAGCACCCCTTCTTTACCTTCGTATAAAGCACTTTGTTTTTCATCTTCATAAAGGCTTGAAATATTAGCAATATCGCTTAAAAATACTCCTGTTTTTATGCGAAGATTGCTAAGTTCTTCTAAATTTGTGGCTTCAAAATAGCCTTTGATGATATAGTTATCTTGATTGTTATTAAGTTCGCCTAGGGCTTGTTTAAAATTTTGACTTTTGATGATATTTGCTACATCAAGGGCGTTAAGATTGTATTTTCTAAGTTCATTTGGTTTTAATTCTATGCGAATTTGGGGTTCTAAAAAACCCTTAGCTTCGATTTTACCTACTCCTTCA
Organism: Campylobacter sp. BCW_6464; assembly: GCF_001762775.1. Taxonomy (NCBI): domain Bacteria; kingdom Pseudomonadati; phylum Campylobacterota; class Epsilonproteobacteria; order Campylobacterales; family Campylobacteraceae; genus Campylobacter; species Campylobacter sp. BCW_6464. The sequence goes on from NZ_MJXM01000041.1 coordinate 101,654, forward strand.
ACTCTTTGCAAAAAAGGTTTTATTTTATCATTGATTTCGCGCATGAGTTGTAATTTATCTTTAGAATATAAAAAAAGCGAAATAGCAGAACCAGAATCTGAGCTGATTTTTTCAATTTCAGGCTTAGAAGGTAGGCTTAAAGTTCCTATTTTATCACGCACATCATTAGCAGCTACTTCAAGATTTTTACCTAGTTTAAACTCGACTACACTCACACTAAAATTATCATACGCAGCTGAGGTTATGGTCTTTACTCCATCAATCTCACTTAGAGCATTTTCTATTTCTTTAGTGATTTTTGATTCTACGAAATTTAAATCCCCATTTACCTTGCTTGTAATCTTTATAAGAGGTATGGAAACATTAGGAAATAAATTTACACTCATGCTAAAAGCAGAGATTAGTCCAAAAATCATAAGAGCTAAGAAAAACATTAGCACAGTAATTGGTCGGTTTATAGCTAGTTTAAACATTTTTAATCTTTAGTGATGATTCTACCTTCGCCAAAAAGCCCTGGTGTTAAATTTGTAGTTTGCACTTCAGCATAAATTTTTCTTGTTTTTACTTCTATACTTGGATAGATAAGGCTGATTTTTCCTTTCAATTCTGTACCATTTTGATCGATTTTGTAAAAGAAATCATCGCCTAATTTAACTTTATCTTTGTATTTTTCATCAAAACTTAAAATCAGTTTGCTTTGTGGATAGGAAAAAATTTCTATTAAAGGTTGAGCTACTCCTCCTACTCCTTCACCCACTTGTATAAATTTATTTGCGATAATAGCATCATAAGGTGCGCGCAATTCTTTTTTTGTCATGATATTTTTATAATAAGCTATATTGATTTTTGCTTTGTTTAAATTTAAATTAGCTGCATCAAACTTAGCTTTCATATCTTCATAGCTTTGTTTGTCTATAACATTTTCTACAGCTTTGATTTTTTGCATTTTGCTTTTGGTATTTTCGTATTCTACAAGAGCAAGTTGATAAGAATTTTGGGCATTTTGAAGAGCTATTTTTTCACTTTCTTGATCAAGAGCAAGTAAAAGTTCTCCTTTGCTGACTTTTTGTCCAATTTCTACAGGAATTTTTTGAACTAAACCTATGCTTTCAAGGGCAAGTTTACTTTGTTTTGATGCTTCTACATTGAAACTTGCATAAATTTCTTCGCCAAAGGCGCAATTAAAAGCAAGAAGTAAAAATAGAATTTTTTTCATTCTTTAACCTTTGAATTAAGATCTATACCTGCATTAAAATAATAATTTGCTTTAGTAATTTCAAATTCATTTTTAGCAAGCTCTAAATCGCTTTGTGCTTTAAATTTAGCCTCTAAAGCTTGAAGATATTCCACATAAGAAACAAGTCCTGCTTGGTATTTTTTATCTACGCTTTCAAAAGCTAAATTTGCAGCATTTAAGCTAAGATTAAGAGCTAAAATTTGTTCTTGTAAAACTTTTAAACTTTTGTCTAAATAATTTAATTCTTCTTTATTTTTTCTCTCACTAAACCTTGCGTTTGCATTGGCTATTTGAACGTTTAAACGCTCTTTTTCAACTTCTTTAGCCCTTGCATTGAAATCAAAAATTTTCCATTCCATACCTAAAATAAACTGATTACCTTGAGAATATTTTTCTAAGAATTGATCCGCTAAATTTGCAAAAGGAGCCGGAACTTTTGGATTATAATTGTTTTTATAAAAGTTAAAATTATCTTGAATATAAAATTTTGGAAAATATTCAGCTTTTGCTAAATTTACACTTTCTTTAGCAAGATTGATTTGTTCTTTAGCTATCATTACTTCATAGTTTTGACTTTTTTCTTGTTGCGGATTTTCTAAAAAAGCATTCCCTTGCACTTTAAAATCTGTATCGCTTAAAATTTTAATCTCTTTTTGTATATTGGCAAGTTTTAATTCATTTTGACTGAGCTCTAATAAGCTTAAATGATATTTGGCTTTAATGCTTTCAAGTTCATGTTTAGGGCTAAGTCCTGCATCGTAAAATTGTTGCAATCTTTCAAAAGTTGATTTTAAAAAAGCTACTTTTTGTTGATTGGCTAGTAAAATTTTTTCAAGACTTAGGGTGTTGAAATAAAGTGTGATTGCATTTAAGGCAAGGTAATTTTTGCTTTGTTCTTTGTCTAAAAGGCTTAATTTTTCTTTGCTTTCTAAAGCCCTTAAATTGGCCTCTCTAGCACCCCCATCAAAAAGCAAAAAATTAAGAGAAACTTTAGCAAATAAACTTTCTTGTGGATCGATAATGAAGCGATCTTTATTGTTGGCTACATAAGCTGAGTTTAGACCAAGAGAGGGTAGGTAATTTCTAAAAGCTTGTTCTTTGTCCAAATTTGCTTGTTCGCTTTGCATTTGTTTAATGAGATAGGATTCGTTATTTTGACTTAGTGCTATAAATTCGTGCAAATTAGAAGCTAACATTGCTAAGGGATAAAGAGCTAAAAACATAGCTGATTTTAAATATTTTTCAAACATTTGATATTTTAGTATGCTTTATATAAATTTCAATTGAAGTTTTTTATATAAAATAAAATTTATTTGTTTTAAACATAAATTTTGTTAAAATCCTAGCTTTAAAATTTTATATTTAGGATGAAATTTTGTCGGTAAAAAATATTAGAAATTTTTCTATTATAGCTCATATAGATCATGGAAAATCTACTCTTGCAGATAGGATTATTAGCGAGTGTGGTGCTATTAGTGATAGGCAGATGAGTTCACAAGTTATGGATACTATGGATATAGAAAAAGAGCGTGGTATCACTATAAAAGCACAATCGGTGCGTTTAAATTATAAATTTAATAACGAAAATTTTGTTTTAAATCTTATTGATACTCCTGGCCATGTGGATTTTTCTTATGAAGTGAGTCGTTCTTTGGCAAGTTGTGAAGGGGCTTTACTTGTAGTAGATGCTTCTCAAGGTGTTGAAGCACAGACTATAGCTAATGTTTATATAGCGCTTGAAAATAATCTTGAAATCATTCCTGTGATTAATAAAATCGATTTGCCTAATGCTGATATTGAAAAAGTCAAGCATGAAATCGAGCATATTATAGGCATAGATTGTAAAGACGCCATTTGCGTGAGTGCAAAAACAGGAGTGGGTATAAAAGAGCTTATAGAAACAATTATTACTAAAATCCCTGCACCAAAAACAGATGATGAAGCTCCTACTAAGGCTTTAATTTATGATTCTTGGTTTGATAATTATTTGGGTGCTTTGGCTTTAGTTAGGATTTATGAAGGAAGTATTGCTAAAAATGATGAAGTTTTAGTCATGAGTACGGATAAAAAACATATAGTTCAAGATCTTTTTTATCCTCATCCTTTAAGCCCAATTAAAACTCAATCTTTACAATCAGGTGAAGTAGGCGTGGTGGTTTTAGGGCTTAAAACTGTAGGTGATGTACAAGTAGGCGATACTATTACTTTAGTAAAAAACAAGGCTAAAGAAGCCATAGGCGGTTTTGAAAAGGCTAAAGCTTTTGTCTTTGCAGGACTTTATCCTATAGAAACGGATAAATTTGAAGATTTAAGAGATGCTTTAGATAAGCTAAAACTTAACGATAGTTCTATTACCTATGAGCCTGAAACTTCTTTGGCTTTAGGCTTTGGTTTTAGGGTAGGGTTTTTAGGACTTTTACACATGGAAGTGATCAAAGAAAGACTTGAAAGAGAATTTAATCTTGATTTAATTGCTACAGCTCCAACTGTGACTTATGAAATTTATCAAACCGATGGAGAACTTGTTAAAATTCAAAATCCTAGCGAGCTTCCTCCTGTTAATAAAATCGATCATATAAAAGAGCCTTATGTTAAAGCCACTATCATTACTCCAAGTGAATTTTTAGGGAATTTAATCACTCTTTTAAATCGCAAAAGAGGAGTGCAGGTTAAAATGGACTATATCACACCTGAGCGTGTTTTGCTAGAATATGATGTACCTTTAAATGAGATTGTGATGGATTTTTATGATAAATTAAAGTCCTTAACAAAAGGCTATGCGAGTTTTGATTATGAACCTATAGAATTTAGAGTAGGGGATTTGGTAAAACTTGATATTAAAGTGGCGGGTGAAAATGTTGATGCGCTAAGCATTATCGTGCCTAATGAGAAAGCACAAAGTAAAGGAAGAGAGCTTGTTAGCGCTATGAAAGAAATAGTTCCTAGACAGCTTTTTGAAGTGGCCATTCAAGCAAGTATTGGAAATAAAATCATTGCAAGGGAGACTGTTAAATCCATGGGTAAAAATGTGACAGCAAAATGCTATGGTGGGGATATTACTAGAAAAAGAAAGCTTTTAGAAAAGCAAAAAGAAGGTAAAAAAAGAATGAAAGCTATAGGTAAGGTAAATTTACCTCAAGAAGCTTTTTTGAGTGTTTTAAAGATAGATTGATGATAAATTTAAAACTTGGCTTGAAATTTGCTTGTATTTTTAATACAATTTTAAAATAATTTTCTAAGGAGAAAAAATGTTTAAAAAATTTTTGATTTTTATAGTGCCTATTTTATTTTTGAGTGCTTGTGCAACTAAACAAGATACTTTTGCTCAAGTTAATCAAATTTCTAGAAATTCTCAATGCAGTTCTTGCGAAAGTCCTGATGGCTTTGAAGCAAAGATTAAAGGGCTTTTGTACATTAGCGATGTTGGAATTCAATGTTGTGCCAATAAACGCACTTTAGACACTGGTATTGCTTTAAAAAAGGTTTATTTGCATAGATTTTATGATTTAAAAGAAGGACAAAAAGTTTTAAATGCTAAAGGGAAAAAGTTATTTGTTGATGTGAATTTTAATGCGGTATTTTATACTTATTTAAAACAAGAACTTGAAGCTAGAGGAATAGTTGTGCTTGACAATAACGATCAAAATTCACCTTATGTGAGTAAGATTGATTTAGAATTTATATCTTATGGAGCAACTCAAGATACTACAGGATTACATTCAAAACTAGTAGGAGTTTTACAAGTTAGCGATATAAACAAAAATAAGAAATTTACAATCCGCACCAAGCAAGATGTACAAGGTTTCGATGATCTAAAAGAAACAACTTTTTATACTCATTTGTTAATAAAACAAATGGCAAATAAAGCAGCTAGTTTAATCTCTGAACTTTGAGGTGTATAAATTGCGGAGCTTTTGCTCTGCTTTGCTTTTGTGATTTATGTGAGCTAGAGCTTTCTGAATTTTCCTTAAATGTAAGAAAGCTTGATAATAATTTCAAAGTCTATTCTTTTTATAAATACCATGAGATACAACACTTGCTTCACTCTAAACATTATTTTTATGGTTATTTCGTTTATAAAATGCTTGCTAAATTAAGTTTTGCAAAATTTAAAGATTTTTTTGATCCTAGAATGACAATTAATGTTATAGCTTTAGATGATAAGGTTGAAGATATGCTTTATTCACATTCTGCTATTTTAGCTAGATATCTTAAAACAAAATTTGTAAAACCTGTTTTTAATATTTTAAAAGCACAAAATCATATTAAATATTCTGGAAAAAGTTTAGAATTTCGTCAAAAACATAAAAGAAATTACAAACTCTTAAAAACCATTCACGAACCTGTAATTTTAGTAGATGATATTGTAACAACTGGTTCTAGCCTTTTGGAAGCTAAAAAAGTTTTAGAAGAAAATAAAATTTCTGTACTTTTTGCTCTTGTTTTAGCTGATGCAAAAGTTTAATATGCTATAATCAAAACTTTGAACTAATAGAAGGATTTTTATGGAGAATATTTTTAGCAAAGATTCTGATATTGAACTTGTAGATATAGAAAATTCTATAAAAAGTAGTTATTTAGACTATTCTATGAGTGTTATTATAGGTCGTGCTTTGCCTGACGCAAGAGATGGTTTAAAGCCTGTTCATAGAAGAATTTTATATGCTATGCAAAATGATGAGGCAAAAAGTAGAACAGATTTTGTCAAATCAGCCCGTATAGTGGGTGCTGTTATAGGTCGTTATCACCCACATGGAGATACAGCAGTTTATGATGCTTTGGTTAGAATGGCTCAAGATTTTTCTATGAGATATCCAAGTATTACAGGACAAGGCAACTTTGGATCTATAGATGGTGATAGCGCCGCTGCGATGCGTTATACTGAAGCAAAAATGAGTAAACTTTCTCATGAGCTTTTAAAAGATATAGATAAAGATACGGTCGATTTTGTTCCAAATTATGATGGTTCAGAAAGTGAACCTGATGTTTTACCTTCTAGGGTTCCAAATTTATTATTAAATGGTTCAAGTGGTATAGCTGTAGGTATGGCAACAAACATCCCGCCTCATAGTTTAAATGAGTTGATAGATGGGCTTTTATATTTGCTTGATAATAAAGATGCAAGCTTAGAAGAGATTATGCAGTTTATTAAAGGCCCAGATTTTCCAACAGGTGGAATAATTTATGGTAAAAAAGGTATTATAGAAGCTTATCGCACAGGGCGTGGTCGTGTGAAAGTGCGAGCTAAAACTCATATTGAAAAAAGGACAAATAAAGATGTTATTGTTATAGATGAGCTTCCTTATCAAACCAATAAAGCTAGGCTTATAGAGCAGATTGCAGAGCTTGTTAAAGAAAAGCAAATTGAAGGAATATCTGAAGTAAGAGATGAGAGCAATAAAGAAGGAATCCGCGTTGTTATAGAGCTTAAACGTGAGGCTATGAGTGAAATTGTTTTAAATAATCTATTTAAATCTACCACTATGGAAAGTACTTTTGGTGTGATTATGTTGGCAATTCACAATAAAGAACCTAAAATTTTCTCTTTGTTAGAACTTTTAAATCTTTTCTTAACCCATAGAAAAACAGTTATTATTAGAAGAACGATTTTTGAACTTCAAAAGGCAAGAGCAAGAGCTCATATTTTAGAAGGTCTTAAAATTGCACTTGATAATATAGATGAAGTGATTGCTTTAATTAAAAACAGTTCTGATAATAATACCGCAAGAGATTCTTTGGTAGCTAAATTTGGTCTTAGTGAGCTTCAAGCCAATGCTATTTTAGATATGAAACTAGGTCGTTTAACAGGACTTGAAAGAGAAAAAATCGAAAATGAACTTGCAGAATTAATGAAAGAAATTGCAAGACTTGAAGAAATTTTAAAAAGTGAAACCTTGCTTGAAAATTTAATTCGCGATGAATTAAAAGAAATTAGAAGTAAATTTGATGTGCCACGTATTACTCAAATTGAAGATGATTATGATGATATTGATATTGAAGATTTGATTCCTAATGAAAATATGGTTGTAACTATTACGCATCGCGGTTATATTAAGCGTGTGCCTAGTAAACAATATGAAAAGCAAAAACGAGGCGGAAAAGGAAAATTAGCCGTTACGACTTATGATGATGATTTTATAGAAAGTTTCTTTACGGCAAATACACATGATACGCTTATGTTTGTAACAGATCGTGGACAGCTTTATTGGCTTAAAGTTTATAAAATTCCTGAAGGCTCAAGAACGGCTAAAGGAAAAGCAGTGGTAAATCTTATCAATTTACAAGCTGAAGAAAAAATCATGGCTATTATTCCAACCACGGATTTTGATGAGAGTAAATCTTTATGTTTCTTTACTAAAAATGGTATTGTAAAGCGTACAAATTTGAGTGAATATCAAAATATCAGAAGTGTAGGAGTTAGAGCGATCAACTTGGATGAAAATGATGAGTTGGTAACTGCTATTATTGTTCAAAGAGATGAAAATGAAATTTTTACCAGTGGTGGTGAAGAAAATTTAGAAAATCAAGAAATTGAAAATTTAGATGATGAAAATTTTGAAAATGAAGAAAGTATAAACACACAAGGTAAAATGCTCTTTGCAGTAACCAAAAAAGGTATGTGTATCAAATTCCCACTTGCCAAAGTGCGTGAAATCGGCCGTGTAAGTCGTGGGGTGACGGCTATTAAGTTTAAAGAGAAAAATGACGAATTAGTAGGTGCAGTTGTTGTAGAAAATGATGAGCAAGAAATTTTAAGCATAAGCGCAAAAGGTATAGGAAAACGCACCAATGCTGGAGAATATAGATTACAAAGCAGAGGTGGTAAGGGTGTAATTTGCATGAAACTTACAGAAAAAACTAAAGATCTTATTAGCGTAGTTATAGTAGATGAAACTATGGATTTGATGGCTCTTACAAGTTCAGGCAAGATGATACGTGTTGATATGCAAAGTATTAGAAAAGCAGGGCGTAACACAAGTGGCGTCATCGTTGTTAACGTGGAAAATGACGAGGTGGTTAGCATCGCTAAGTGTCCTAAAGAGGAAAATGATGAGGATGAGTTAAGCGATGAAAACTTTGGTTTAGATTTGTAATAAGTTTAAAGTTGGAACGCTTATTGCTTTTTATTTTACTAATTACAATATTTTGAAGGTGTAAAAATGAAAAAAATTTATTTTATGCTAGCAATAGCAGGAATTTTCGCTGGTTGTGTACCAAGTGTAAACAGTGCAACTAAAAATTCAAGTGCAAATAGCACTGCTCCATCTCAAGATGTTATCGTGCAAAAAGTCGATAAAGATGATGTGCGTGATATTATCAGAGAAGAAAAAATGTTGGCTCCAGATGCTAGCGAAACGGAACTTAGTTTTACAGCAGTTGGTGAAGGGATTGCTCCGATGAATACAGTTTCTACTGCTCAAGCCCTAGCTTTAGCAAAAAGAGCAGCGATTACAGATGCTTACAGACAGCTTGCAAGTAAGCTTTATGGTGTGAAAGTGAATGGTAAGGATACTGTAAAAGATGCAATGCTTAGAAGTTCAACTATTACTGCGCAAGTAAATGGTTTGATTAAAAATGCAAGTATTATTGATGAGAATTTTAATCAAGGGCTTTATAGAGTAAACTTAGAACTTAAAATCGATGCAGACAAGTGGAAAGAATTGTTTGCTTATTAATCTTTCTTAGCTTTAAGCTTTTTGCCCAAGATGAATTTATTTTTTGGGCAGAGCTTTCTAGTAAAAATTTCATTCTCTTTCATCAAAATCGAAATTTATCCTTAGCAATGACGCAAAGTGAAAATGTTGAAGAACAATGGGTATGTGAAATTTCTTATAGTGATCAAGATTTAAAAGTTTTACCTCGAACTTCTTTAGGATTGATTGATGATAATATGCCAAAAACAATTAAATTTAATTTTTTAAATTCTCATAAAGATGAGTTAAGTGATTGCTTTATAGGAGCTAAAATCAGTGTTAAGGATATTGTTAATACTGACTTATTACGTGCTCAAAGTGAAACCTATGTTAAAATTTTACCCTTGCGTTTTACCGTGGAATTTGGCGAACAAAATGCGATAATTTATTATCTTAAAAAAAAGTAAATTCAAAATTAAGCGCAAATTGGATACTATAGTAGAAATTTTTTAAAAGGCTTAGGATGAATTTAGTCATAGTAGAAGATGATATTAATATGCGTAAATCCTTAGAAATTGCATTAGCAGAGTATGAAGAATTTAATATTAAATCTTATAAATCTGCCACTGAGGCTTTAAAAAAAATAGATGAGAATACAGATTTGATTATTACAGATATTAATATGCCAGGAATTGATGGCATAGAATTTGTTAAAGCCTGTGAAAATAAATATGATTTTATTATTATGACAGGAAATGCTACTTTAAACCGTGCTATAGAAGCGGTTCGTTTGGGAGTAAAAGATTTTCTAACCAAGCCTTTTGATGTTGATACTTTAGTCGAGGCTATTAAGCGTGCTAAAATCATAAGAGAAAAAACAGCCGATAAAAAAAGCAAAAAAAATGAAAAAAAAGAAGAAAATAAAGATTTTTTTTCAACTTCTCCTAATTTAGAAAAAACATTAAATTTAAGTCAAAAAGCGGCTAAAACTGATGCCTCTGTAATGTTTTTTGGAGAGAGTGGAGTAGGAAAAGAGGTATTTTCTCGTTATATTCACACCCATTCTAAACGCTCTAATAAGCCTTTTGTTGCTATTAATATGGCAGCCATTCCTGCAAATTTGATTGAAAGTGAGCTTTTTGGTTTTGAAAAAGGTGCTTTTACTGATGCCAATGCAACTAAAATAGGGCTTTTTGAAATGGCTAATGAGGGTACTTTGTTTTTAGATGAAATTGGCGAAATGCCTTATGAAATTCAAGCCAAACTTTTAAGAGCTTTGCAAGAAAAAGAAATCACACGACTTGGAAGTACGAAAAACATCAAAATAGATGTAAGAATTATCAGTGCAACTAATGCAAATTTAGATGAAAAAATAAAAAATGGCGAATTTCGTTCAGATTTATATTATCGTTTAAACACTGTTCCTATTAATATTCCGCCTTTAAGAGAGCGTAAAGAAGAAGTTTTGGGTATAGCTCAAAAGGTTTTAGAAGATACTTGTAAAGAATATGATTTTAAGGAAAAACAGCTCAGCCAAGAAGCTAAAAATGCTTTACTTGAATATGATTTTCCTGGTAATATTAGAGAATTAATATCCGTTGTACAAAGAGCTTGTATTTTAAGTGAAAATGATGAAATTTCAAGTGAAGATTTGTTCTTAGAAGCTAGAAGTATAAAAAAAGATGTAAAGAATTTAGAAAAAGAATTGATTTGTGAAGTTCTTTTAAGTGTAGATTATGACAAGGATCAAGCTTCTCAAATTTTAGGTATGGATATAAAAATTTTAAATGAAAAAATTAAAAAATATCAAATAAAGGATAAGTAATGTCAAAAAAACAAAAAATAGCCATTGTGGGTGCTACTGGTGCGGTTGGGGAAGAGCTTTTAAATGTTTTAGATGAACTTGATTTCCCAGTGGAAAGTATTTTACCTTTAGCAAGTGCAAAAAGTGTAGGTAGTGAAGTAGAATTTAAAGGCAAAGCTTATAAAGTCAAAGAACTTACTGAAAATGTATTTAAAGAAAATCCTATTGATATTGCTTTTTTTAGCGCAGGTGGAAGTGTGAGTGAAAAATATGCTAAATTTGCAGCAGAATCTGGTGCTGTTGTTATTGATAATACAAGTCATTTTAGAATGGAAAAAGATGTTCCTTTGGTGGTTCCTGAATGCAATCCTGAGGATATTAAAGATTGGAAAAAAACAGGGATTATTGCTAATCCAAATTGTTCTACCATACAAATGGTGCAAGTTTTAAAACCTTTAAATGATGCATTTAATTTAAAGCGTGTTGATGTAAGTACCTATCAGGCTGCAAGTGGAGCAGGAAAAGAAGGAATGCAAGAATTGGTCGAAGCCATGCAAAGTTTTTTTGCTTTTAAACTTGATGAGTTTAAATCTCAAACTTTTCCTTATACTTTAGCACTTAATCTTATTCCACAAATTGATGTTTTTATGGATAATGATTACACCAAAGAAGAACTTAAAATGGTCAATGAAACTCAAAAAATTTTACATAAAAATTTAGAAGTTTCAGCAACTTGTGTAAGAGTACCTGTTTTAAGAAGTCATAGCGAAGCCATTACTATGCATTTTGAAAAAGAAATAGATGTAAAAAAAGCTAAAGAAATTTTAGAAAAAGCACCAAGTGTTGTTGTCATAGATGATCCTAAAAATAAAAAATACCCTATGCCTTTAATGACAAGTGATACTAATGAAACTTATGTAGGAAGAATTCGCGCTGATGTGTATGATAAAAAAATACTCCATCTTTGGTGTGTGGCAGATCAAATTCGTGTAGGTGCTGCAACAAATGCTGTGCGTATTGCGCAAAAATGGTTAGAATTAAAAAATAAATAAGGAAAAAAATGTTAGAGAAAATATTTGAATCTTTACTTGTTAGAAGTCGTATTGTTACAATTTTACCCGTAATTTTTGGTTTAATTGGAGCTTTTGTATTGTTTTTTATTGCAAGTTATGATGTTTTAAAAGTTATATTTTATACTTATAATTATTTTTTTGATGCAGGTTCTAATGTGGATTTGCATGAGGATGTGGTGGCTTTAATTATAGGAGCTGTTGATCTTTATCTTATGGCTTTAGTTTTGTTTATTTTTTCTTTTGGAGTTTATGAGCTTTTTATCAGCGAAATAGAAGAATTTAAACAAACAAAACAAAGCAAGGTTTTAGAGGTGCATAGCTTAGATCAATTAAAAGACAAGCTTGCAAAAGTTATCATTATGGTCTTAGTGGTAAATTTCTTTCAAAGGGTTTTGCAGATGAAATTTGCTACTCCTGTGGATATGGCTTTTCTTGCTGGATCGATTTTAGCTCTTTGTGTAGGACTTTATTTTTTACATAAAGGTGGTCATTAACAAGGATTATCTTTTTTTGATATAATCGTTTTTTGTGTTTAAAGAATAAAAATGAAAAAAATATTTTTAATTGGTATGATTTTAAATCATTTTGTTTTTGCAGCTCCGTTGGATGAAGTCTTTAAAGATATAGAAGTTTCAGGGACTGTTCGTTATCGCTATGATATTAAAAAAGAAAAAAAATACAATAAAAAAACACATAGATATCAAAATAAAACACAAACGGAAATTACAATAAAATAAGGAAAATCATGATTATACGATGGTTGTTTATTAGTTCAATATTTGTTGTTGCGCTTTTTGGTATTAACTTGAAATCATTTTTTACTTATACCTTTGATGCAAATAAGCAATATGATATGGAAAAAGCGAAGGCTTTGTATTTTCAAAATAAATGCAATACTTGCCATGGAGATAATGCTGAAAAGAGTGTTATAGGATCTAGAATTTTAAAAGATATGTCTCCTGAGGATATTAAAGGAGCTTTGATAGGTTATACTCTTGATAGTAGTAGCTCTACAACAGCTTCTCAAATGGCTTTTTATGCTAGAAATTTAAGCCACGAGGATATAGATAATATTATTGCTTATATTAAAGGTGGAAATTTTGCGCTTGATTTGCAAGTAAAAGACCTTCTTGAAGAAGAACCTGCGCAAAAAACAAAACATAATATATTTCTAAAATAAAATGTAAAAACTATAATTAAAAGGAATGCTATGAAAAAACTAATTTTAACTTTAAGTGTTTTAACTATGGTAAATTGCTTATATGCTAAGGATATTAATATAGGAGTAGTTTTACCTTTAACTGGAACTGTGGCAGCTTATGGGCAAGATGTTTTTAACGGAATTGAACTGGCTAATAAGCTACAACCAAAACTTTCAAATGGAGATGTTATTAAACTTATCACAATAGATACAAAAGGAGATAAACTTGAAACTTCAAACGGAGTTAATCGTTTAATAGCAACAGATAAAGTCCTTGGGATTATTGGTGAAGCTACAACTCCAAATACCATTCAAGCTATTTCTATAGCAGAAGAGAAAAAAATTCCTCTAATAGCTCCAGTGGCATCTGGAGATAAATTGCTAGATAAAAAGAAATATGCAAGTAGAGTTTGTTTTAAAGACAGTTTTCAAGGAGATAAATTTGCTACTTATGTATCTAAGGATTTAGGGCTTAAAAACGCTGTTATCATCATAGATCAAAGCAATGTTTATTCTTTAGGTTTGGCAAGAGCTTTTGAAAATTCTTTTAAGAATAATGGTGGGAAAATTATAAAAAAACTTGTTATTAATTCAGGAGATAAAGATTTTAGAGCTGTGGTTTCGCAACTTAAGAGTTTAAATCCTGATTTTGTTTATATGCCTATTTATCATCCTGAAGCTGCTTTAATTGCGAGACAAGCAAGACAAATTGGTTTTGATAAACTTTTAGCAGCAGGAGATGGTGTTAATAATCAAACTTTTATAGATCTTGGCGGAAGTGCTGTTAATGGAGTAATTTTCACTGATAGTTTTGATTATAACAATCCATCTACACAATTAGGAAAAGATTTTGTTGCAGCTTATGAGAAAGTTAAAGGAACAAAAGAACTTCCAGCATTTTCGGCTATGGGTGCTGATGCGTATTTTGTAATGTTGAATGCTATGAATGCTTGCGTTGATAATCTTAGCAGTGAATGTATTAATAGCAAAATTCATCAAACTAAAGATTTTCAAGCTGTTGGTGGTGTGATTAGCATAGATGAAAGCGGTAATGCTATTCGTTCTGTTGTGATTAAAGAAATTCAAAATCAAAAACAAAATTATAAAACAATTATAAATCCATAATTATTAAAATAAAGGTAGAGAATGAAAAAAAGTTTAATTTTAGCAAGTATTCTAAGTTTAAGTTTAAGTGCTGCGGAAGTCAAAATAGGAGTTGTTTTACCGCTTAGCGGAGCTACTGCAGCATATGGACAAAGTGCACTAGAAGGGATTAAACTTGCAAATTCAATGCAATCAACTTTAAGTAATGGAAATAAGGTTTCTCTTGCTATTATTGATACTAAGGGTGATAAATTAGAATCTTCGAGTGGAGCAAATCGTTTAATTTCTCAAGATAAAGTTATAGGTCTTATAGGGGAAATGGTTACTGCTAATACATTGCAAGTTATGCGCGTAGCAGAAGATAATAAAATTCCATTGATCGCTCCTGCTGCAACTGGTGATAGATTGCTTGATAAAAAAATATATTCTTCTCGAGTATGTTTTATGGACAGTTTTCAAGGTTCATCTTTAGCAAAATATGTTTTTTCAAAACTTAATTACAAAAGTGCTGTTATTGTAGTAGATCAAAGCACTGACTATTCCTTAGGTTTAGCAAAAGCTTTTGAAAAACAGTACAAGTCTAATGGCGGTCAAATTCTTAGAATTTTAAGAGTTAATTCAGGTGATAAAGATTTTAGAGCTATTGTAGCTCAAGTTAAAAGTTTAAATCCAGAATTTATTTTTTTACCGCTTTATTATAGTGAAGCTTCTTTATTTGCAAGACAATCAAAACTCGCAGGTTTAAATATTCCTATGGGCTCTGCAGATGGAGTTGCTGATCAAACTTTTATTAGTTTAGCTGGAGATGCAAGCGAGGGTTATATTTTCACAGATAGTTTTGATGCTAATAATCCAACTACAAAATTAAGCAAAGAATTTATCAGTGTTTATGAAAAAGCTAAAGGAACAAAAGAAGTTCCAAATTTTTCGGCTATGGGTGCTGATGCGTATTTTGTAATGCTAAATGCTATGAATGCTTGCGTTGATAATCTTACTAGTAAGTGCGTCAATGAAAAAATTCACCAAACTAAAAATTATCAAGGTGTTTCTGGTGTTATTAGCATTGATCAAACAGGAAATGCAACTCGTTCTGTAGTGGTTAAAGAAATTAAAAATCAAAAGCAAAATTATAAAGATATTATCAATCCTTAAAGGAAAAATAGAAAGATTATGGATTCTACTTTATTTTTACAACAACTTGTTAATGGGCTTAGTTTGGGTAGTATGTATGCCCTTATTGCTGTTGGCTATACTATGGTTTATGGTGTGTTAAGACTTATTAATTTTGCTCACGGCGATATTATGATGGTTGGTGCTTATGCAGCTCTTTTTTGCATGACTAACCTAAATGTTCCTTTTCTAGGAGCTTTATCTTTAGCAATGATTTTTGCTGCCTGTGTTGGAATGGCTACAGATAGAATTGCTTATAAACCTTTAAGACAGGCTCCTAGAATTTCATTGTTGATTACAGCAATTGGTATTAGTTTTTTCTTGCAAAATCTTTTTAATATGCTTTTTACTTCAACACCTAGAACTTTTACACCGCCAAGTTATTTTGAGGAAAGTGTTAATTTTGGTGGAGTGATAACAACTTATGGTTCTTTAATGGTTCCTGCTCTTACATTTGTTATTTTAATAGCAGTGTTATGGATTTTGTATAAAAGCAAATATGGTATAGCTATTCGTGCTTTAGCATTTGATATACAAACAGTAAATTTAATGGGTATAGATGCAAATCGTATTATTGCTATAGTTTTTGCCCTAGGTTCAGCTTTGGCAGCAGTTGGAGGTGTTTTTTGGGCTGCAAATTATTACTCTGTTGAACCTACCATGGGAACTTTAATAGGTTTGAAAGCTTTTGCTGCTGCCGTTTTAGGAGGTATAGGTTCTGTAGTAGGTGCAGTTTTGGGTGGACTTATTATAGGATTTACTGAAGTTGTTGTTGTGGCTTTTTTCCCAGATTTATCAGGCTTTAAAGATGCATTTGCTTTTATTTTTTTGGTGTTTATATTGTTATTTAGGCCTACGGGAATTTTAGGTATAAATTTTGAAAAGAGTAGGTTTTAATGATGGTTAAAATTAAGGTTTCACATTTAATCTTTTTAATTGCTTCAATTATTTTTATTTTCATTTCTCCTTATATTTTTGGGGACTATGGATTAAACATTGTTAATCAAATTGCTATTTTTATTATTTTGGCTGTAAGTTACAACCTTATTAATGGTGTAACTGGACAATTTTCACTAGAACCCAATGGATTTGTTGCGATTGGAGCTTATGCAGCTGCTTTAGTTCTTTTAAGTGCTGATGCAAAAAATGATCAGTTTTTTTTAGATGGTCCTAGTTCTTTTATTTTAGCTATCCATTCAAATTCCTTTATTCTAGCTTTAATTGTAGCTGGAATTTGTTCATCTTTGCTTGCCCTGATTTTAGCTTTTGCTGTATTTCGCGTGAGAGGGGATTATTTAGCTATTGTAACTTTAGGCTTTGGAATAATTATTAAAATAGCTGCTATTAATTTTCCTTCTATTACTAATGGCTCAAGAGGACTGGTAGATATTCCACAATTTTCCACGATCTATTGGACAGGTGGTATTGCTATTGTAGCGGTTATTTTAATTTTAAATATAGTTTATTCTAAATATGGTCGTGCAATGAAGGCTATAAGAGATGATGAAGATGCTGCAAGTGCCATGGGAATAAATACTTTTTGGATAAAAACTTTAGCTTTTGGCACTTCAGCATTTTTAGAAGGTGTAGGTGGTGGACTTTTAGCCTGTCTGTTGACTACCGTATCTCCAACTCAATTTGATTTTTTACTTACTTTCCAGCTTTTGATTATTATTGTTTTGGGTGGACTTGGTTCTACTACAGGTGCTATCATAGGTGCGATATTGGTTATTGGTGGAAGCGAGTGGCTTAGATTTTTAGATGAGTTAAATATAAAAATAGATTCTTTAAATCTTGATATCCAATCAACACCAGGACTTAGAATGGTTGTTTTTTCTATTGTTCTGATTTTAGTAATGCTTTTTGCAAGAAAAGGCATAATGGGTTATTACGAGTTGAGTGATGTGATTAGAGGGATTAAAAAGCGTTTTAAAAGGAGTAAAAAATGATTTTGGAATTAAAACAAATTTCAAAAAGTTTTGGTAGTGTTAGGGCTATTAATGAAACTTCTTTTAAAATCAATGAGGGTGAAATTTTTGCTTTAATTGGACCTAACGGGGCTGGTAAAACAACTCTTTTTAATATTATAACAGGTAACTATAAACCTAGTTCAGGTTCGGTTGAATTTCTAGGAGAAAGAATTGATCACTTAAAACCTCATAAGATTGTGCATTTAGGAATAGCTAGAACATTTCAAAATATTAGACTTTTTTCAAGTATGAATGTGCTTGAAAATGTTCTTATTGGTTTTAATAAACAAATGAAATATAATATTTTTGAAGCCTTTTTGCATTTAGGGCGTTTTGGAAAAATAGAACAAGTATTTAAAGAGAAGGCTTATGCAATATTAGAAGAACTTGGTATTGTAGAATTTGCTCATGAAAAGGCTACTAGCTTAAGTTATGGGCAACAAAGAAAAGTTGAGATTGCAAGAGCAATGGCTACTCAGCCAAGATTGTTATTGCTTGATGAGCCAGCCGCTGGGATGAATAGCTCCGAGAGCGATGAACTTGCTGAGCTCATTTTTAAATTACGAAAAGATTATAAAATTAGCGTTTTGCTTATAGAGCATGACATGAAATTTGTAAATAAATTGTGCGATCGCGTATTGGTGCTTGATTATGGAAAAACAATTTTTGAAGGTAAACTTTGCGATGCTGTAAATCATAAAGAAGTAATTGCTGCGTATTTAGGGGATTTTGATGCTAATAGTTAAAGATTTGCATGTTTATTATGGATTAATTGAAGCTGTTAAAGGGATTGATTTTAAAGTGGAAACAGGTCATATTGTTTCTCTTATAGGTTCAAATGGAGCAGGTAAAACTTCAACTTTAAATGCGCTTTTAAACTCAGTTAAAAGAACTGGTGGGGTTAATTTCTTAGGTTATGATACTAAAAGGCATTTAACTCATACTTTAGTTCAAAAAGGTATAGCTTTAGTTCCTGAAGGAAGACGTGTTTTTATCAATTTAAGCGTAGAGGAAAATTTAAAAATAGGTGCTTTTAATAATGCTGAAAATTATGAGCATTTAAGAGAGCAAATGTATAAACTTTTTCCAAGACTTGCAAGCAAAAAGCATGCTTTAGCTGGAACATTGAGTGGAGGGGAAGCGCAAATGCTTGCGATTTCAAGGGCTTTAATGAGTGAACCAAAACTTTTGATGTTGGATGAGCCTTCTTTGGGACTTGCTCCAAAGATTGTGGGTGAAGTTTTTGATATTATTGTGCGTTTAAAAGAAGAGGGTATAACTATTCTTTTGGTAGAGCAAAATGCTTATTCTGCATTAAAAATAAGTGATTACGCTTATGTTTTGGAAAATGGTCGCATTGTAATGGAAAACGAGGCTAAAAATTTAATAGGTGATGATGAGATTAGAAAGAAATATTTAGGGCTTTAAAATTTAAAGGAAAAAGAATGAAAAATATAATAAAAAGCATAGGGGATTTAAAAGTTTCGGTTGTATTGTTTTTGCTTTTTGCGCTTTTTTGTGCTTTGGCAACTTTTATTGAAAGTGCTTATGGAACTCCTACGGCTTGGGCAATGGTTTATGATACTTTTTGGTTTGAATATATACAACTTTTACTTGGTATTAATTTACTATGCGGGATGTTTCGTTATAAAATGTTTGGGCTTAAAAAATTGCCTTTAATGATTTTTCATATTTCTTTTTTATTTATTTTAGTGGGTTCGGCAATGACAAGATATGCTGGTTTTGAAGGTATTTTACCTATTAGAGAGCATACTCAAAATTCACTTATAGAAAGTTCTAAGACTTCTTTGCGCATTTCTGCTATAAAAGATGGAGAACGCTATAGTGCGGTTAATGATCGTTATATAGGAAATTTGCCTTTTGCTAATTCTTTTAAATTAAAACTTAATTTAGGTGATGATCAAGCTGTATTAAAATATAAAGATTTAATCTTAAATGCTCATTATACTTATAAAGAAAATAATAATTCTGATCCTTTATTGGTTTTAATGCTTTCTCAAAAAGGATCTCAAGGTGTTGATGTTAAATTTGAAAAAGGTGAAGTTAAGAATATAGAAGGGGTTAACTTTGCTTTTATGAATGATAATGTTAAAGCACCTTTTGTAAAAATTGACGAAAATTTAACTTTAAGTTCAAGTGAAAACTTACATTTTCTAAGTATGTTAGATGGACAAAATTTAGACCTTAAAATTGGAGAAAAGGCAAATGCTAAGGAAAGAAGGCTTTATGAAATTAATGATATTAGTTTTGTAGTTAAAGCTGCTTCTTTGCATGCGCAAGAAGCTTTAGAAGGCTCCAATAGACCTCAAGATGAAAGTTTTTGGTTATGGTTTAAATCTACTTGGTTGGAAGTGGGTAGAACTATCTTGATTTCTACTTTTGGCGAGCCTCAAAATTGGAAAAATTCTTTATTGTTGCATTTTAAAGATTTTGCCTTAAGCAATGAGAATAAAAACTTAGAATTAACTGGCTCTAATGCTTTAAAATTAGAATTAAGCTATAAAAATGAAAGTAAAGAATTTTATATTTTTGAATATAATAAACCTATTATGATAGAACTTGCGGGTCAAAAATTCTTTATTTCTTGGGCGCTTTCTTATGAACAATTGCCTTTTGATATTTATTTGAGAGATTTTGTATTAGATCGTTATCCAGGCTCTATGTCTCCAGCTTCTTATGCAAGTGAAATTACCGTAAAAAATAATAATGAAAATTTTGATTATAGAATTTTTATGAATAATGTTTTAGATTATGATGGCTATAGATTTTATCAAAGTTCTTATGATCAAGATGAAAAAGGGACTGTTTTATCTGTAAATAAAGATCCAGGTAAAATACCAACTTATATAGGTTATTTTTTGCTTTGTCTTGGAATGTTTATGAATTTTTTAAATCCACATTCTAGATTTAGAACTTTGGCAAGATTAATTAATAAAGACACTTTAAAACATGCAAGTGTGATTATTTTTATTTTATTGCTATCTTTTGGTTCTGAAAAGACTTTTGCTCAAGATTTAAATTCAACCTTACCTGTGGTAAATACTAATCATGCTAAAGCTCTTGCTACTTTAATAGTTCAAAAATCAGCAGATGGAAGAATGGTGCCTTTTGATACGCTATCAAGAGAAATTTTAGAAAAAATTCATCAAAGTGATAGCTATAAGGGTCAAAATTCTAACGCTGTTATGCTTTCCATGCTCGTTGATGTAGATAAATGGCAAATAGAACCTTTTATTTTAATGCCACAAAATCAAGCAGTTCGTGATGCTATTGCAAATATTTTAGAAATTCCTAGCGCTAAATATATTTCTTATAAAGATTTCTTTGATGAGAATAACCGATATAAACTTCAAAAATATGTTGAAAATGCAAATCGTAAAAACCCAAATGCAAGAGGAGTTTTTGATAATGAAATTATAAAACTAGATGAAAGAGCTAATGTTGTAAATTTAGTTTTTAGTGGTGAATTATTTAAATTTATTCCTGTTCAAAATAATCCAAATAATGTTTGGCTTGCACCTTTTTCTGCTGTAACTACTCTTAAGGGGGATGAAGGGCATATTGTTTTGGCTTTAATACAGAATTATTTTAGCGCCGTGGAAAATGCTTTTAAAGATGGTAATTGGACTAGAGCTGATGAAGGCTTGAAATTTATCAAAGAATATCAAGAAAAAATAGGATATAAAGTCATGCCTAGTAAAACCAAGGTTGAAATGGAAATTTTTTCTAATAAGGCTGAAATTTTCGTTAAACTCGCTCCTGTATATTTAATTGCGGGTTTTTTACTTTTGATTCTTGTTTTTTCTAAAATGGTCGCACCGAATTTAAAAATCTCTTTTATATTTAAAGTGGTATATGTTTTAAATGTTTTAGCTTTTGTAATTCATACAGTAGGTCTTGGACTTCGTGCTTATTTATCAGGTCATGCTCCATGGAGTAATGGCTATGAAAGTATGGTGTATATAGCTTGGGCATTGTCTTTATCGGGTATATTTTTCTCTAGAAAAAGTCCTATAGCCTTGTCATTAACTTCTATTTTATCCGGTGTTGTATTAATGGTTGCACATTTAAGTGAAATGAATCCGCAAATTACAAATCTTGTTCCTGTGCTCAATTCTTATTGGCTTAGTATTCATGTATCTGTTATTACTGCTAGTTATGGATTTTTAGGACTTTGTGCCTTACTTGGTATCTTTACACTGTTCTTAATGTGTTTTCTTAAGAAAGATGGAAAATATAATCTTAATATTTTGAGAAATATTACAGAGGCTACAAGAATTAATGAAATGGCAATGATTTTTGGACTTTGTTTGCTTACTGTAGGAAATTTTTTAGGTGCAATTTGGGCAAATGAAAGTTGGGGGAGATATTGGAGTTGGGATTCTAAGGAAACTTGGGCTTTAGTTAGCATTTTGGTTTATGCAGCAATTTTGCATCTTAGAATGATTCCAAAATATTGTAATCAATTTGTGTTTGCTTTATGGAGTATGTTTGCTTATTGGGTTATTATTATGACTTATTTTGGAGTAAATTACTTTTTAACAGGACTTCATTCTTACGCTGCAGGCGAAGCGGCTCAAATTCCTAATTATGTTTATTGGGGATTTGCGTTGATGGTGGTTTTAACTCTTTTTGCAAGAAGGAATCGAAATTTTGTGGGCAAACTTTAAATGAGCCATATTTTTTTGGTTATTTTTTGTGCTGCTTTAGCGCTTTTATTGTTTTTAGGCATAATTGCTTATCTTATTACAAGTGATGGCAAAAAAACAGTTAAAAAGCAAAAAACTAGCCAAAAGCAGCATGTAGCTGAAAAGACTAAAAAATTTGATACAGACTTAGATAAAATGATAGTTGCTGCTTCCGATGTTAAGCTAACAGATGTTGAATTAAAAGAACTTGCCAAACTTTATGTGCAGACACATAAACTTGGTTCAAAAACTTCTAAAGAATTAGATGAAGCAACAAAAAAGAAACTAGAATTTGTTTCTGCTTTGGCTGCAAATATTAATGCAAGTGCACAAACAGTCAGTTACTTAAATAAAGAACTTAAGAAAATTTCTGGATCTTACAAAAAAGAAATTGATGCTTACGAGCATATGGGATTAGCTAAAAGAAAAATTAAAGAAGATAAATAATATGGTGCGCTCAAGAGGATTCGAACCTCTGGCCTTTTGAACCGCAATCAAATGCTCTATCCAGCTGAGCTATGAGCGCAAAAATAAGTTAAAATTATATATAAATATTCTTAAAATAAGCAAAATTTTGCTTATTTTGTTTGTTTTTTAGCTTTTTTACCTTCATCTAAATCAAATTCTTTAGTCTTTTTTGAATGATAAAATATAAAACCTACAATCAAAATACAGCAAATCAAAGAAAAAATATAAAGTGTACCATAAGGGCTATCTTTGAAAAAAAGATTATTAGTATTCATTCCAAAAAATCCTACGATCAAATTTAAAGGCAAGAAAATAGAAGAAAGTATACTTAAAAGATAAATACTTTTATTCATTTTTTCATTTTTAATTGCACTTGTTAATGCATAAAGAGTATCAACTCTTGCTAGATGTTCTTTGGTGTTTTTGCTTAAGATGCCGATGGATAAATTTAAAATTTTTAAATGTTTTTTGTATTGTGCTTGTTCACTAAGCAAAAGATTGAAAGCTTCGCTTAGAAGATTAATTTGCTTTAGATTTTTGTTGATTTTTTGTCTTAACACAAAGGATTTTTTGTAAAAATTTTTAACAAAACCACCTTTTAAGATAATACCTTCTTTGTGTTCTAAAAGATTTTGAAAATGAGTATTTTGTACTTTAAAATCTTCTAAAATGGATTTAATAAAATTTGAAAATTCTTCTATGCTAGAAAGCTTAAATTCTTCATTTTGAAGTTTATAAATTTTTTCATCATTAAAAAGCCAAGTTTCCAAATTTAATCCCACATAAACAAAAATTTTTTGTCCATAAATTTCACTATAGAAAGTTTCTAAATTCTTTGCTTGTAGGATTTTTTTTAGATTTTCGTGTAGTTCTAGCATTTTATTTGCCTCTTAAGTGATAAAAATTTCTTTTAAATTGTGTAAAAGAATTATTCAAAATTGCTTCACGCATCTTTCTTGTAAGTTCAAGATAATAATGTAGATTGTGCAAACTTGCCAAACGAAAAAAAGTAAGTTCTTTAGCTTTAAAAAGATGGTTTAAATAACCCCTTGAACAATTACGACAAGTATAACATGAGCAAACAGGATCTATAGCTTCATGATCATTGATAAATTCTGCTTTTTTGATATTAAATTTTCCAAAACTTGTGAAAAATGTTCCATTTCTTGCATTTCTAGTTGGCATCACGCAGTCAAACATATCTACCCCTCGCTCAACATTTTCTATTAAATCTTCAGGAGTTCCTACGCCCATTAAATATCTCGGACGATTTTCATCTAGATAAGGGTTTAAATTTTGCACTGTTTCATACATTAAGGTATTTTCTTCTCCCACGCTAAGCCCACCTATAGCTAAACCATCAAATGGCATTTCGTTTAAACTTAAAGCACAACGCTTTCTTTCTTCATAATTTGTACCACCTTGAATAATACCAAAAATATTTTGCCCTATACCTATACCTTTATTTTGCATATTTTTATGATAAGTAATAGCCTCTTTTGCCCAAAGTATAGTACGATCAACAGAAATTTTAACCCTTTCTTTGGTTGCGGGTAGGGCTACTAAATCATCTAAAATCATCATAATATCAGAGTTAAAATCATATTGAGTATCTAAAACACTTTTTGGAGTAAAAAGATGACGACTCCCATCGATGTGACTTTTAAATTCTATACCTTCATTAAAATGTTTGGAATTTTTACTTAAAGAAAAAGCTTGAAAACCACCGCTATCGGTTAAAAAACTTCTATCAAATTTCGTAAAACCATGCAAACCTCCAAAATCTTTTACCACTTTGGAAGTTGGACGCAAGTACATGTGATAGGTATTTGCTAAAATAATTTTTGCATCAAGCTCGTTTTTCATATCATTAGCATCAAGACTTTTAACCGCTCCTACTGTGCCAACAGGCATAAAAATAGGGGTTAAAAAAGTGCTGTGTGCGGTAGCGATTTCACAAACCCTTGCCATTCCATCTTTATGCTTTAATTTAAATTCCATTTGTTATAATTTCCTTTTTGGAGTTTAAAATGAATAATATTTTAATTATAATAGACGGTATTTTAGCAAAGCATTTCTTAGAAAGGCTTTGTTTTGAAAAAGGCTTAGGTTACTTTTTTACAGTAGTGTGTCAAAATAGTGAAAAAAATAACTTAAATATTTCTAGTGAGTATATTGACTTGCATTATTTTGATCCTACAAGCACAGCGCGTCTTGAAAATATTATGAGTAAAGATTTTAAACAGGCTTTTATTTATATGCAAGATGAATTTGAAACTAAAAAAAGTTATGAGGCTTTGCGCTCTTTAAATCCAAATTTAGAAATAGAAATAATGGATTTTTGGGGGTTAAGTGTTAATGATACTCATGCAAATTTAGCTGATGCTAGAATGACTTTAAGCCGTAGATTTATGGATTTTTTACCAGATATTGCTTTAACAGCTCAGTATATAGGACTTGGGGTTGGAGAGATTATGGAAGTAAAAATTCCAGCAGGATCTATTTTTGCTTATAGGCACATAAGTTCAATACAACAAAAAAGGTGGCGCATAGTCCTTATTTATAGAAATTCTAAGATTTATTTTGTAAAACCATCTTTTGTTTTAGAGCCAAATGATAGCATTTTGATCGTTGGAGATCCTGTTGTTTTACAAAGTATTTTTCATAATATAAGAGGCAAAGCAGGGCAATTTCCTATGCCTTTTGGAAGTAATGTTTTTGCTTTAATTGATATGAAAAATATGAATCAAAATATGCAAGAAAGAGTGCTTGATACTACTTTAAAATTAGCTCAAAAAAGCAATGCAAAAAGATTTTTTATACATGTTATCAATCCTAAATTAGGGGTAATGTATGAAAAATTAAAAAAACTTTCTGAGGATAAAGAAGGTGTGTTTTTTGATTATTTCAACACGGATTTTAAACAAATTTCCACATGGTTGCAAAATAATGATATAGGATTAGTTGTAACCGATATAAAAAATTTTGAGAAAGAAAAACAAGCTTTTTTTGATTTAAAAATTCCTATTATGAAAGTGGGTGAAGCTTCTTTTGATGAGCTTAAAGAAGCGATTATTTTAAGTGCCGATGAGAGCGAACTTGAAAACAATGCAAATGTCATTACTGATTTAAGCAAACAGCTTGATTTTGGAGTTATTTTATATTATTATAATCCAAATTCTCAAAATACTACAGATATGGAGGAGTATTTTAGAAGTTTATCTAAGCTTTATGATAAAAATATACAAATTATTAATAAAAATGATGAAAACCCTCTTTTAAATTTGCAATATCGCGAAGATTTGTTACAATTTGTGAGTTTTCAAAAAGAATTACTAAATAGAGATTTTGGCAGAAATTTAAGTACAAATTTAAATAGACATTATTATAAAATGAGACAAAATTACCAACTTTTCATACCAGTAGAATAAATAATTAATTAAATGTGATAGAATAAACGCAAAAAGAGTAGTTCAATGCAAGTAGAAGTTAAGTTAAAAGAAAATGCTTATAAGGTTTATATTGATGAACTTGAAGAATTAGAATTTGATAGTAAGGTTTTTATACTTTCAAATCCTAAGATTTCAGGTCTTCATTTGAAAACATTACTTTCTAAAATTAAGGCAAAAGAAATTTTTATTGCCACTGTAAAAGATGGTGAAGAATATAAAAATTTAAGCACCATGGAAGAAATTTTAAACCAAATGTTTAATTCTAAATTGGATAGAAAAAGCGTGCTTATAAGTTTTGGTGGTGGCGTGATTAGTGATATGGGCGGATTTGCTGCTAGTATTTATCAAAGAGGTATTGATTTTATAAATATTCCTACTACACTTTTAGCTTGCGTTGATGCAGCAGTAGGTGGAAAAACAGGTGTTAATAATAATTTTGGTAAAAATCTTATTGGCACTTTTTATCAACCTAAAGCTGTATATTGCGAGAGTTCTTTTTTAAAGACTTTGAGCTCTAGAGAACTTGCTGCAGGCATAGCTGAATTTATTAAAATGGCAGCAATGTTTGATGATAGTATACTTGATTTTATAGAAAAAATTGATGAAAAAAGTTTCTTAAATGCTACTTGTGAGAATGAAATTTTTACTCAAATTATAGCAAGAAGCATAGAACTTAAATCAAGGGTTGTTGAACAAGATGAAAAAGAATCAGGGCTTAGAATGCTTTTAAATTATGGTCATACTTTTGCTCATGTTATAGAAAATTTTACAGATTATAAGCTTTATTTACACGGAGAAGCGGTGGCTATAGGTATGGTTATGGCAAATCAATTGGCTTTAAATTTAGGGCTTTTGGATAAAATGCAAAGTCAAAAAATAAAAGATATTTTACTTAAATTCAGTTTGCCAATATCATATAAAATCAACAATGTAGATGAATTTTATGAAGCTTTTTTCATGGATAAAAAAAGCTCTAATAAAAAAATCAATTTTGTTCTTGCTAGTCCTTTGGGTAAGGGTTTGATAAAAGGTGATATTTCTAAAGAAGATATAATTGCAACTTTAAGAGAATTCCAATGAAAAAAATTATTATTTTAACCTTTTTTGTTGTTTTTGCTTTTGGTGATGTAAATCGGACTATTATTAATAATATAAATGAGAAAATTAATACTTTAAATACTGTAATCAGTGCTAGTATTTGGAATATACGTTATGAAAATTTTATAAAATATCAAGATATAAATGATGAATTAATCATTTTAAATCTTAATTTAAAAAAAACTTCCGATATTCACCAACAAGAAGAACTTAAACGCAAGATAGCAAATTTAGAAGAGCAATTGAGCTTGCTTAAAGAATATAAAGATTTAAATTTTGCACAAAGTCTTAGTGCCCCTGATAATATAGAAACTTTATCTAAGCTTACTAATCCTTTGGCTATTATAGGAGCTTTTTCTCATATTAAGAAATTAAAAGGAGAAAAGGAAGAGTATATATTTAAATTTAATGATTTTAAAAATTTAGTAGATAAGATCAGGGAAAAAAACTCAGAACTTAAGGAATTAGTTGAGCTTAAACCAAGTGTTGAGAATATAGAAGCTTTAAAAGCTTCGGATAAAAAGTTGGAAGAATTTGAGCAAGCTTTAAATTTTGCTAGTGTTTCTTATTCTGTTTATGAGAAAAAAATTGATGAAGAGCTTTCTCGAGTAAGTGCTGAGATTAAAGTTCAAAGTTTAAGGGCTGCAAATATACTTGTTGCTATTGTTGTTGTTATAGCTATAGCTTTTATGTTGAAATTTATTGCTAAAAAATATATTAAAGATAGTGAAAGATATTATACCGCTACGAAGATTATTAATTTTATTAATATAAATATTATTTTTCTTATTTTGCTCTTTGCTTATATAGAAAATATTACTTATCTTGTAACTATACTTGGTTTTGCTTCTGCAGGCTTAGCTATTGCTATGAAAGATATGTTTATGTCTATGCTTGGATGGTGTGTGATTATTTTTGGTGGAAGTTTTAGAGTAGGGGATCGTGTAAAAGTTTTTCAAAATGATACTACCTATATTGGAGATATTATAGATATTTCTTTTTTACGCATTACTCTTTATGAAGAGCTTACGCTTGAAACTTATAGCAAAAATCGTCGTAGTGGGCGTATTATATTTATTCCTAATAACTATGTTTTTACAAATTTGCTTGCTAATTATACTCATCATGGTATGAAAACCGTGCTTGATGGGATTGATATAAGTGTTACTTTTGATAGTAATCTTGATAAAGCGCAAGAAATTGTGGAAAATATTGTTACACGCCATGCCAAAGGTTATACTGAGCTTGCTAGAAAAAATATAGCTCGTTTACAACATGAATATAGTATTAAAAATCCTAAAGTGGAGCCAAGGTTTTTTATGTTTTTTGAACATTGGGGAATGCGAATTTCTGCATGGTATATGACCAATGCTTATGCGGCTTTGGTATTAAGAAGTACGATTAGTAAAGAGATTATAAAAGAATTTAATAAGCATAAAGATATAAAAATTGCTTATCCATCGCAAAATTTATATTTAGGAAATTTAAATCAAAATCATTTTGAACAACATCATGAAAATATGCATTTTCATGCAAGGAATAAAGATTGAAAGAAAAAGTTTTTTTTAAAACCTTTGGGTGTCGCACAAATATTTATGATACAGAGCTTTTAAAAAGTTATGTAAAAGATTATGAGATTATAAATGATGAGAATAAAGCACAAATTATCGTTGTAAATTCTTGCACGGTTACAAATGGAGCTGATAGCGGGATAAAGTCTTATGTAAATACCATGCAAAAAAAAGGCATTAAAGTTATACTTACAGGTTGTGGTGCTGTAAGCAAGGGTAAGGAGCTTTTAGATAAAAAGCAAGTTTTTGGAGTGCTTGGAGCGTCAAATAAAGATAAAATCAATGAATTTTTAGGAGCAAAGACAAGTTTTTATGAACTTGGAAATTTAAATTTTATTGATAAAGATATAGTTTGCGAATATGAAAATCATACCAAAGCTTTTGTGAAAATTCAAGAAGGTTGTGATTTTGCTTGTTCTTATTGTATTATTCCTAGCGTGCGGGGAAGATCAAGAAGTGTGGATGAAAAAGCTCTTTTGAAACAGGTTGAAATTTTGGGGGCTAATGGCTATAGTGAAATTGTTTTAACAGGGACTAATATAGGTTCATATGGGCTTAAAAATGGCACAAGTTTAGGCAAGCTTTTGCAAAAAATGGGACAAATTTCAGGTATAAAACGCATAAGGTTAGGTAGTTTAGAACCCGCACAAATTGATGAGAGTTTTTTAGAAATTTTAGATGAAACTTGGCTTGAAAGGCATTTACATATTGCATTGCAGCATACAAGTGAAAAAATGCTTCGTATAATGCGAAGAAGATCGCATACGGATAATGATTTAAAGCTTTTTAATACTATAGCAAGCAAAGGATATGCTTTAGGGACGGATTTTATAGTAGCTCATCCAGGTGAGAGTGAAGAAATGTGGCAAGAAGCTTTGAAAAAATTTAAAGAATTTCCACTCACTCATATTCATGCTTTTATTTTTAGTCCTAGAAACAACACGCATTCTGCTACCATGAAGGATGTGATAAATGGAACTTTAGCTAAAGAAAGGCTAAACACTTTAAAATCCATAGTAGAAAAAAATAATTATGAATTTAGGAAAAAAAATCAAGTTTCACTTGAAGTTTTGATAGAAAATCAAAAAGATGGTTTTTTTGAGGGTTATGATCAGTTTTTTAACAAGATCAAAATTAAAAGTGATAAAGATATAGCTAAAGAATGGATTGTTATATCTGAATATGAAGTGCAAGAAAAGTCTAACTTTGCAATTTTAAAAGGCTAGATAATGAAAAATAAAAAGATAATTTTAGCATCTTTTATGGTTTTATGTATGCTTTTGGGAATTTTATATTTTAAAAATGAACCTAAATATATAGATGAAAATCTTTATCAAAGTCTATTAAGCCAAAATTTAATCCAAAAAGCTGTGATTGATAAAGACGAAATTTGGCTTAAGGCAGAAGGTGAAAATTACGTAATTATAAAAGATGGCATAGATATAAAAACACTTTTAGCAAAAGTTCCTATAGAGGTTAAAAAAGATAACACGCTTTGGGTGTTTTTTATTTTACTTGTTTTTATTATCGCACTTTTTATAAGTCTTGGTTATTTTGCCCGTAAAAAAGAATTGGCTAAATATCCTATATCAAATAAGAATCACATTCAAGCTCAAGATTCAAATATTAATTTAGAAAGTTCTCATATAAAACCTGTGATTTCAGATATTACTTTTAATGATGTAGCAGGTGTTGATGAAGTTAAAATGGAACTAAGCGAACTTGTAGATTTTTTACAAAATCCTAAAAAATATAAAGAATTTGGTGTAAAAATGCCAAAAGGTGTTTTAATGGTAGGCCCACCAGGTGTAGGAAAAACATTGATAGCAAAAGCAGTTGCAGGAGAAGCAGGGGTGCCATTTTTTTATCAAAGTGGTTCAAGTTTTGTTGAAATTTATGTAGGTATGGGTGCAAAAAGAGTTAGAGAGCTTTTTTCAAAAGCTAAAATGATGGCTCCTAGTATAGTTTTTATCGATGAAATAGATGCTGTAGGTAAAGCAAGGGGAGAAATGTCAAATGTTGAAAGAGATAGTACTTTAAATCAACTTTTAACCCAAATGGATGGTTTTGAGGACAATAGCGGGGTTATAGTTATAGCTGCAACAAATAAAATCGAACTTATGGATTCTGCTTTATTGCGTTCAGGGCGTTTTGATAGGAGAATTTTTTTATCTTTACCTGATTTTAAGGATAGACTTAAAATTTTAGAAATTTATATGAAGGATAAAAATAATAATATCAATTTAAATAAAATCGCTAAAGCAAGCGTAGGTTTTAGTGGAGCAGGACTTGAAACTTTGGTCAATGAAGCGGCAATTAATGCTTTAAGAAGAAATAGTGCTTTAGTTGAGGAAAGTGATTTTTATGCTGTATTAAATAAAGTTCTTTTAGGCAAGAAAAAGATTTTAAGTTTTAATGATGAAGAGAAAAAAATTCAAGCCACTTATCAAGCTGCAAAAGCTTTGAGTGCATATTATTTTGACATAGGATTTGATAAAATAACTCTCATTGAAGATTGTTTTAAAGAATATGAGCATAATATAAGATCAAAATCAGAGCTTATCAATCGTATAAAAGTTTATTTGGCTGGTTCTAGAGCTATGAAATTAATTTACAATGAAAGTTATACCAACTCGCAAGATGATTTTTTAAAGATTAAAGAATTGCTTGATTATATGTTGAGTTTTGATATGTTAGAAGAGTCAAATTTAAATGAACAAAAAAAAGAAATGGATGAATTTTTAAATTCTATGAAGGATAAAATTTTAAAATTATCAGAGCTTTTGCTTGAAAAAGAAAAGATAGAACATGATGATGTTAAAAATATAATGCAGATTTGATTATATTTTAATCATCAATTTCTTTGTGCAAGATAGTTCCATTAAAATCTATAAGAATTTTTACATCGTTATCAAATTTAATCTTGTAATGGTTGATTTTTCTTTCGATTTCTCTAGCTTTTGTATTTGGAAATTCGTTTTTAATGATATTAGCTAAATTTTGAGGTAAAAAATCTAGTTCAAAAGGAAAGGCTTTATTTTCAATTTCTTTCCAAGCTCCATCTATGTCAAATTCAAGTTCTGTCCCATCGCTAAGATAGACTTCATAGGAATTTTTGTCTTTTTGAACGATCCCTATAGGTGCTTTGAAATTATGTTGTAAAAATTCTTTAGAAACACTTGGCAAATTATCAGCAGAAATTATTATATCAGCGTTTAAAGATAAACTTAAAATAGTAATAATACTTAAAAATTTAATTTTCAATATTTTTCCTAATTATTTTTTAGTAAAATTGTAAAGAATTTATGTGAATTTTATGTGAATTTTAAGACAATATTATAAAAAATAAAGGTTTAATACTTTGCTTACAATTTTTTTAATTTTTTTAAATGTTTTATGTTATTTTTTGATTTCTTATGATTATTACAATATCCTTGGTTTGAATATTTTATTTTTTAATGGAGCTTATTGGCAACTTTTAAGTTCAATGTTTTTACATGGAAATTTAACTCATCTTATATTAAATATGATAGTTTTATTTCAATTTGGGCGTATATTAGAAACTTATTTGGGTGCTTTGCGTTTTGTTTTTATTTATTTTATTGGCGGGTTGTTATGTTCACTTTTAAGTGTTTTTTATGTGTATTTTGATTTTAAATATTTTGGAGAAAATATAAATGTCATAGGTGCTAGTGGTGCAATTTGTGTTTTAATGGGTTTTTATGCTGTTCTTGATAAAAATAGCACAAAAGGACTTATAGTGGCAATTTTACTTATGAGTTTTGCGCCATTGCTTATGGGGGTAAATGTTGCTTGGTATGGTCATATTTTCGGGTTTATATGTGGTTATATTTTAGCTAAAATAAAAGAGGTAAAATGAAAAAAATTTATATTATAAGACATGCAAAAGCAAGTAAGAGAGGAGATATCGATGATTTTGAAAGAAAGCTTACTAAGAGTGGAAAGGAAGATTTAAAAAAACTTTTTAAAAATCTTGCCTTGCATGAAATTCATCCTGATTTAGTGTTATCAAGTCCTGCTGTTAGAACCGCTAAAACAGCGAAAAAAATAGCCAAATTTTATAATTTTGATAAAAATAAAATTTGTTTTGATGAAAGATTGTATCTTTGCAATGTTGAAAATTTGCTAAAAATTTTGCAAAATATTGATGATGAGTTTAATGAAGTGTTTTTAGTGGGCCATAATCCTGGTTTAATGGAGCTTGGAGAGTTATTAAGCTCGCTATGTTTAGCTTCTTTTCCAACTTCTTCTATCTTGTGTTTAGAATTTGATATTAAGGAATTTAAAAATTTAAAAAAACATAGCGGAAAATTAGTTTTTTTTGAACATGTACGCAAGTTAAAAGAAGAAAAAGATTTAGGTTTTTAGTAAGAGATTGACTCTTACTTCCAACCTTCTATATAATTTTTTAGTTTTCTTCCTACTTTAGGGTGTTTGAGTTTTTTTATAGCTGAGCTTTCTATTTGTCTCACTCTTTCTCGAGTGACATTAAGCTCTTTCCCAATTTCTTCTAAGGTTCTATCGCTTTCATCATCCATTAAGCCAAAGCGCATTCGAATTACCGCTTTTTCCCTATCGTTTAATTGATCTAAAACTTCATCAATTTGTTCTTTTAAATCATCCTTTAAGATATGATCCATTGGAGAAAGTGAATTTCTATCTTCAACAAAATCTCCAAATTTACCATCATCTTCATTTCCTATTGGAGCTTCAAGAGAAATTGGTTCTTTTGTAATTTTAATAACTTGTTTAACCTTATCTACGCTTAAACCTACTTCTTTAGCTATAACGCTGACATCAGGTTCTTTTCCATCTTTTTGTAGATGTTCGCGGATAATTTTGTTAATTTGATTGATGGTTTCTATCATGTGGATTGGAATTCTTATGGTTCTTGCTTGATCAGCTATAGCCCTTGAAATAGCTTGCCTGATCCACCAGGTTGCATAAGTGGAAAATTTATAACCCCTTTTGTATTCAAACTTATCCACAGCTTTCATCAAGCCTATATTCCCTTCTTGAATAAGATCTAAGAAAGGTAGACCACGATTTGTGTAGCGTTTAGCTATGCTTACAACAAGACGCAAGTTTGATTTTGCCATTCTTCCTTTTGCTTCATCAGAGATTTTTTTACCACGTTTAATTTGCTCTAAAATTTCTTTTAAACGTGATTTTTCAAGATCAAAGCTTTTTTCACTGGCTTCTTTAGTTTGAAATAGTTTTTTAATTTCCATATAAGTGCTTACCATGGTTGTTTCTAAAGCTCGCTCTGTGATTTCTTCTTTGCTCAATTTTGTAATATCTTTTAAAATATCTGCATGGCGTTTTTTAAGTTCATCAGAAAACATAGGTAAGCGGTATTCTAAACGCTTAAGTTCTTTGTCAAATTCTTCATCACTTTTTAGTGCAGTTTCCATTGATTTTACGATTTCACTAATAAGTTTTGAAGTAGGGCCTAGATCCATTAATTTTTCTTTTAAAATATTTTTTTTGAATGCAATGCTTAATTTATCTAAAAGCTCATCTCCACTTTCCTTGTCTTTGGATGTTTTTAGCCAATCTTTTTTAGCTTTTTCTAGAGCTTTAAATTTTTCTATAACTTTTAAAGTTCTTTCATCTTCTTTTTTGCTGTTTTTTTTAGTATTTTCTTCATCTGTTTCTAATTCTGTTTCGTTTTCTTCATCTTCGTCTATATCAAGTTCATCAAGTTTATCATCATTTTTTTCTTCATCGTCAAAGCTTTTAAATAATTCTTTTACTCTTCTTTCTCTGTTTATTAAAGGTTCTTTATAATCTAAAATAAAATCTATCAAATAAGGTACAGAACAAAAAGCATCAATGATAATATCTTCACCAAGTTCTATTTTTTTAGAAATTTCAATTTCTTCATCTTTGTTTAATAAAGCAATTTGTCCCATTTCTCTTAAATACATACGAACAGGAGAGTCTGATCTGCTCCATTCTAATAAATCGTTTTCATTGGCTAAATCAAATTCGTTCTCAAGGCTTGTATCTTGGAGTTTTTGTTTTTCTTCTTGAAGTCTTTTTGCATCTTCTATGTTTTTCATTTGTGCAATTTCAGCTGCTGAAAAAAGTTGCACTTTGTGTTTTTTCACTAATGCTTGCACTTTTTTAGCGGTTGATGCACTTGGTTGTTTTGTAAGATATTTTACCAATTTTTCATATGTGATATAATCTTTTGCATTTTCTTGAAATAATTCTTCTAATTCAGCTTCTTGAGTTTTGGCGTTCATTGATTATCCTTGAAATTTATATAAGCTTTAGATTTTATCTAAAAATTGCTTAACTTTCTATATAAATCGGTTATTATGCTTATGATTTAAATATTTTTTCAAATTTTTCTAAAGCTCTGTTAAAATTATAATTTTTTCTTTTTAAGGTATAAAATTTACGCTTTAGGTTGATATTTTTTAACTTGATTTCATAAAGTGTTGAATTTTTTAATTCTTTTTCTATGCTTTTTTTGGAAAAAATAGAGATTGCTTTTTTTTGTAAAACAAGTTCTTTAATCGCAGCCATTCTATCAAGCTCAAGAAAAATATTAAGTTTTTTTGAGCTTGCACCAATTTCGTTTAAAAATTTATCCCTTAAGCCTGAGCCTACTTCTCTTAAAATCCACTTTTGTTCTAAAAGTTCATCGATATAAAATTCTTTTTCATTGAATTTTTTATCACTTGTAGCTACTATAAGTTCATCATTTTGCCAAAAATTTATTTCTAAATTTTCATACTCCACTAAAGCTGGATCAAGTTCTGCTTCAATAATTGCAAATTCTATATTTCCGTTTTTTAGCAAATTTAAACATTCTTTTGAATTCTGTGTTTGAGAGCGAATTTCTATGTTTTTAAATTCTGCTTTAAAATCAAATAAAATAGGAGCTAAAAAATGTTCAGAAATGCTTTGAGTTGAGGCTATTTTTATTTCCCCTAAGAGCATACTTTCGTCGTTTAATTTTTCCAAGCTTTGGTAGTAGGCTTGTATAATTTTTAACCAATTTTTTCCTAGTTCTAAAGCTTTTGGTGTAGGTAAGAGTTTTTTTCCAAGTCTTTCAAATAAAATGCCATCAAATTTATTTTCTAAATTTTTAATTACTATTGAAACATTGGGTTGAGTTATGGAAAAATTGTTGGCTGTATGAGTTGGACTTTGAGTGTTTAAAAGATCTAAAAATATTTCCATATCTTTGATTTTCATGAGTGATTCCTTTATTTAATAAAAAAAAATTATTATAAAAATTAAAATAATATATTTTTATAATTTTAATAAAAAAAATATAATAACACAAAATTTAGAAAAAGGAAAATAAATGAAAACAAGTTTTTTAGCACATAGCGTGGCTATAGTGCGTTCAAATTTTAAGGGTTTGCTTTTTACTGCTTGTATAGTGATTTTTGCTATGTATCTTTCTAGTGTTCAAAGTATCAAAGATACTACTCATTTGGCAGCGACTGCCTTTGCTATCATCATAGGAGTATTGCTTTCTCCTTGGTTTTTTAAATACCAACATCATTTTCAAGCTGGAGTGCATTTTAGTGCAAAAAAGCTTTTAAGACTCGGTATTGTTTTATATGGTTTTAATATCACTTTAACTGAGCTTTTAAGTGTAGGGTTGAAAGGGTTTTTGCTTTCTGTTATAGTGATATTTTTTGTTTTTATTATTGCTTTATTTGTAGGGATGAAAATTTTTAAACTCGATAAAGAAACTTCTATGCTTGTTGGAGCCGGAAGTGCGATTTGCGGTGCGGCAGCGGTTTTAGCGTTGGAGTCAAGTTTAAAAAGTGATCCTTTTAAAGGAATTTTAGCTGTAGGTACGGTGGTGATTTTTGGACTTGTGTTTATGTTTTTGTATCCTATAGCTTTTTCTTTAAATCTTTTTCCCTTTTTTGATCAAAATGCTATGGGGGTTTTTATGGGGGCTACTTTGCATGAAGTGGCAAATGTTGCAGGTGCCGCTGAAATGGCAAAAGATATGGCAGGATTTGAGCAAGGTGCTTCTAATGTTGCAGTGATTATAAAAATGATGAGAGTGATTTTACTTGTGCCTTTTTTGCTTATAGTGACTTATTTTTTTGCTAAAAATCAGCATTCAAGCAGTGGAAAAACTGCAAAAAGTATTACTATTCCTTATTTTGCATTCGCATTTTTAGGTATGATAGTTTTAAATACATATCTAGCAACTAAAGAAAGTATTTTAGGTATTGCTACGAGTGATATTATTTCTTTAGGTAAAACACTTTGTACTTTATGTATTGTTTTTGCTATGGCAGCTTTAGGTTTGCAAATTGACTTTAAAAAATTTTTAAAGAGTGGCTCTAGAGTATTTGGTTTGGCTTTTGTTTTAGGGCTTGTTTTGATTTTTGGAGGATATTTTTTAACTTTGACTTTTAAAGATATACTTTGGTAATAACAATTATTTTTTGAAAAAATTTATTTTTATTAATCAAGTGATAATATAATTGTTTTTGTTTAATAAAATCTCATTTTGAAGGAGTTAAAATGAAAAAAATTGTTTTAAGTATTTTAAGTTCTTGTTTATTAGCATCTGCTTTAAGTGCCGTATCTTTTAAAGAAGATAGTTTAAAAATATCTTTTGAAGGGTATAAAACTAAGGATATGGTAGGAGTAGAAGGTGAATTTAAGAATGTAGAATATAAATTTTCTAAAAATACAAAGGATTTTGCAAGTTATCTTAAAGGAACTAAAGCTACTATAAAGCCAAGTAATGCTTTTATGGGTGAAGGCAATGATGTTATAACCAATAATATCACAAAAGTGTTTTTTCCTGCTTTATTGGGAAATGCAGATATTAAAGTTGTTTTCCAAGATGTGATTGTAGGTGAAAACAAAGGCGTTATTTCAGCAAAAATTACCATGGATAAAAAAAGTACTATTG
Source organism: Campylobacter sp. BCW_6464 (assembly GCF_001762775.1). Classification (NCBI taxonomy): domain Bacteria; kingdom Pseudomonadati; phylum Campylobacterota; class Epsilonproteobacteria; order Campylobacterales; family Campylobacteraceae; genus Campylobacter; species Campylobacter sp. BCW_6464. Next base: position 139,077 of record NZ_MJXM01000041.1, read on the forward strand.
TACCTTTAACTTATACTATCAAAGATAATAAATTTGAAGCTAAAGGGCAGCTTGATTTGCATACTTTTAAAAATGGTTCTAAAGCATTAAAAGCATTAAGTGATGCTGCTCCAGGACATGGTGGAATCTCTTGGCCTTTGGTTGATATCAGTTTTAATGCTGATTTAGCAGAATAAAAAGTAGCCTTAGGGCTACTTTAAAATACAGTATTTTCTTAAATTATTTTCAAAAATTTCATAATTTTTTATATTTTCAAGTTCTTGATAAATTTCACTGCCTTTCCATAAAATAAAAATTGTATTTTCATCTTTTAGATTTTTGCAAATTTCAAGCAAAGGCTTGACATCCATTAAGGCTCTTGAAGTGATGATATCGGCTTTAAAGGTATTTTTACACTCTTGAACTTTTTCTTTGTAAATATGTAAATTTGAAAGTTCGCATTCTATTTTTAGTGTCCGCAAAAAGGCAGCTTTTTTGGGATTGGGTTCGAAAAGATGAAAATTGCTTTGCAGTAAAAAGGCTAAAAATACAGCTGGAAATCCTGCACCACTTCCTATATCGGCAATATTTTTTGCTTTAGAAAAATCATAAAAATCTAAAATTTTAATACTATCAAAGATATTTTCATCTATATTTTTTAAATGAGTAAGATTGTGAATGCGGTTAAATTTAGATAATAATTCTTTATAAATTTTTACCTTTTCTTTAAAGTTTTTTAAATCGTAGTGTTGTAAAAAATCATAATCTTTAAAAATCATTTATTTAAGATGTCCCATTTGAGTTTGTTTTATGTTTAAATATTCTACATTAAAACGGTTAGGTTCTATTAAAATCGGTATGCGTGTGATGATTTTTTCCTTAATGGACTCTAGTTTCTCGGGATTATTTGTGAGTAAATTAACCTTAGAAATTTCATAGTGTTTGAGTATAAATTCTACAATTTCATAAGTTCTCTCATCGGCTTTAAAGCCAAGCTGATGATTTGCTTTAATCGTATCAAAACCTTTATCTTGTAAAGCATAAGCATTAACCTTGTTAAAAAGTCCTATACCTCTTCCTTCTTGTCTAAGATAAATCACCATTCCGCCGTTTTTTTCTATATATTTGAGTGAAAATTCAAGCTGTTCTCCGCAGTCACATTTTAAACTTCCTAAAGCATCTCCTGTTAAGCACTCTGAATGAATTCTTAGATTGAGTGTGTCTTTTGGAGTATTTTTAAATATACATAAATGTTCTTTATCATTTTCTTTAAAACTTTGTATTTGGAAATTTCCCCATTTGCTAGGTAAATTCGCAATTTCTGAAATTTTTATTTTCATTTACTACTCTCTATAATCAAATTTATGTTAAGATTTTAGCAAAAAAAGGACAAAAAAATGTTTAAAAGATTTAGAAGATTAAGGTTTAATGAAAACTTAAGATCTATGGTAAGGGAAAATTCTTTAAGTGTAAATGATTTGATTTATCCGCTTTTTGTGGTTAATGGAACAGGGATAAAAAAAGAAATTTCTTCTATGCCCGATGTGTTTCAAATGAGTTTAGATGAAATTTTAAAAGAGTGTCAAAATGTAGTTAATTTAGGCATTAAAGCCATTATACTTTTTGGCGTTTTGGAAAATGAGAAAAAAGATAGTTGCGGAAGCGATGCTTTAGATGATGAAGGGCTTGTTGCAAGAAGCATAAGAGAGATTAAGAAAAATTTTCCAGATCTTTTTGTAATTAGCGATCTTTGTTTTTGTGAGTATACAGATCACGGGCATTGTGGGTTTATCGATCCAAAAACAAAAAGCGTAGATAATGATGCCACTTTAGAAATTTCAGCCAAACAAGCCTTAGTTCACGCAAGAGCAGGGGTAGATATGATAGCACCTAGTGGGATGATGGATGGTATTATCACTACTTTGCGTGAAGCTTTAGATAAAGAAGGTTTTGAAAATTTGCCTATAATGGCGTATTCTACTAAATTTGCATCAAGTTATTATGGGCCATTTCGAGATGTAGCAGAGTCAGCTCCAAGTTATGGAGATAGAAAAAGCTATCAAATGGATTTTGCTAATGGTAAAGAAGCTTTAGAAGAAAGCTTAGAAGATGAAGCACAAGGAGCTGATATTTTAATGGTAAAACCCGCTCTTGCTTATCTTGATGTAATTAAAGAAATATCCCTTTATTCTAACTTGCCTTTGTGTGTTTATAATGTAAGCGGAGAATATGCTATGCTAAAGGCAGCTAAAAATGCGGGAGTGATTGATTATGAAAAAATCTTATATGAAACTATGATAGCTTTTAAAAGAGCAGGGGCAAAGCTTATCATCACTTATCATGCCAAAGAATTAGCTAAAATGTTAAAAGGAGAAAAATGAAACATTTTTTAACTTTAAGAGATTTTTCTAAGGAGGAAATTTTAAGCCTTGTAAATCATGCTAGCGAGCTTAAAAAAGAGCCTAAAAAACTTTTACAAGATAAAACTTTAGCAATGATTTTTGAGAAAAATTCTACAAGAACAAGAATGGCTTTTGAATTAGCCATAACAGAGCTTGGCGGAAAGGCTTTATTTTTAAATAGCAATGATTTACAACTTAGTCGTGGCGAGCCTGTAAAGGATACAGCTAGGGTGATAGGGGCGATGGTTGATTTTGTGATGATGAGAGTCAATAAACATGAAACTTTACTCGAATTTGCAAGATATTCTAAAGCCCCTGTGATCAATGCTTTAAGCGAGCTTTATCACCCTACTCAGGTTTTAGGAGATTTGCTTACTATCAAAGAATGGAATAAGATGCAAAATGGTATAGCAAAAGTTGCTTTTATCGGAGATAGTAACAATATGTGCAATTCTTGGCTTATTGCGGCTGCGATTTTGGGCTTTGAATTTAGTATAGCTATACCAAAAAACTATAAAATTAGCCCTGAAATTTGGGAATTTGCTATGAAACAGGCTTTGATTTCAGGAGCCAAAATTTCCTTAAGTCATGATAAATTTGAAGCCTTAAAGGATAAAGATGTAGTCATCACCGATACTTGGGTTTCTATGGGTGAAGAGAATGAAAAAGAACGCAAGATTAAAGAATTTGAAGGATTTATAATCGATGAGAAGGCTATGAGCGTTGCCAATAAAGACGCGATATTGCTTCATTGTTTGCCTGCTTATAGGGGTTATGAAGTGAGTGAAGAAATTTTTGAAAAACATGCAGATGTGATTTTTGAAGAAGCAAGAAATCGCCTTTATGTGGTAAAAGCCTTGCTTTGCTTTTTGGATAATCAGAGAGGAAGAGAATGAAAGAGCTAGAAAAGTATAGCATTTGCTTAAAACGCATTGATGAATTTAGTCAAAATCTAGGAATAAAGAAAAAAGATAGAACGATTTTTAAAATGAAGCAAAGCGAGAATGAAAACGAAAAATGTTTAGTTCTTGAAAATGGAAGTTTTGATTCTCCTGAGCCTTGGTTTGTGATTGATGAAAACGATGAAATTCACACTTTGCTTTCTTTACAAAGTCTTAAGAATATACTTGAAAGTTTAAAACAAAGTCAAAAAGAGAATTTTGAATTGCGTTTAGAAAAGGCGATTTATCAACAAATTCCTGTAGATTTTAACGATGTTTGGACGGTTGCCATGGATGAAATCAAGCAAAAGGCACAAAATGGTACTATGGAAGTTGGTATTGATCTTGAAAAATTAATCTCTAAAATCAAACAAGAGCATCCAAATTTATTTGTAGATATGCAAGCGATGATAGAAAGGGTAAATCAAAATGAGAGATTATAAAGCTTTTGTAAAATACTCTAAAGCAGGACCACGCTACACTTCTTATCCTACAGCAGTAGAGTTTAATACAAATTTCAAATATGAAGAATATATAGAAATTTTAAAAAAGCAAGATAGATCTTTATCGCTTTATTTTCATTTACCATTTTGTAGGAGTGCCTGTTATTTTTGTGGTTGCAATGTTATTTATACTGCAAAAGAAGAGAGTAAAGAAAGGTATTTAACTTATATTTTTAAAGAGCTTGATATTTTAAGTACTATTTTAGATACTAAAAGAGAAGTGGTGCAAATGCACTTTGGGGGCGGAACTCCAACTTTTTTTAGTGCTAAACAACTTCAAAATTTGATTTTAAAAATCAGATCTATTTTTAGAAATTTTTCTAAAGATGCAGAGATTAGCTGTGAGATCGATCCGCGTTTTTTAAATGACGAACAAGCCACAGTTTTAACACAAAATGGCTTTAATCGTATCAGCTTTGGAGTGCAGGATTTTGATGAAAAAGTTCAAAAAGAAATTCATCGCATCCAGCCTTTTGAATTAACACAAAATGCTTTAAATCTTGTAAGAAGTAAAGGTATAAAGTCTGTAAATATGGATTTAATTTATGGTTTGCCTTATCAAAATTTACAAAGCTTTACACAAACTTTAGAAAAAGTTATGCTTTTAAATCCTGATCGTTTGGCGATTTTTAATTACGCTCATGTGCCTTGGCTTAAGAAAAATATGAGAAAATTTGATGAAAATACCTTGCCAAGTCCTGATGTTAAACTTGAAATTTTAGAATTTTGTGAGAATTTTTTGAGTAAAAACGGCTATAAAATGATAGGTATGGATCATTTTGCAAAAGAAAATGATGAGCTTTTTAAAGCTTTAGAAAATGGAACTTTACATAGAAATTTCCAAGGTTATACTGCTAAAGGTGGTGCTGATTTAGTCGGTGTTGGGCTTACAAGTATAGGCGAAGGACAAAGACATTATGCGCAAAATTTTAAAGATATGTCAAGTTATGAGGCTGCATTAGATAGAGGAGTTTTGCCTTTTGAAAGAGGCGTAGCTTTAAGCGATGATGATGAGCTTAGAAAAGCAGTGATTATGGAGTTAATGGCAAATTTTAAGCTTGATATCAAGTCAATAGAAAAAGAATTTTGCATTGATTTTCAGGAGTATTTTAAAGAGGATTTAAAAGCTTTAGAAGAATACAAAGATTTTATTAATTTTGATGAAAATTTTATCAAAGTCAATGAAACAGGTGTTTTGCTTATAAGAAATATTGCTATGTGTTTTGATGCTTATATGAAAAACATTAGTGAAGATAAAAAAGTATTCTCAAAAACGGTGTAAGATGAAATTTAGTCAAATAAGTGATGCTTGTGTTAAATGTGGCAAATGTATACCTGTTTGTACTATACATGAAGAAAATCGCGATGAAATTACCAGTCCAAGAGGATTTTTAGATCTTTTATCTGCTTATAAAGAGGGAATTCTAGAACTTGATAAAGAAGCTAAGAAAGTTTTTGAATCTTGTTTTTTATGTACCAATTGTGTTGAAGTGTGTCCAAGTAAATTAAGAGTAGATAATGCCATAGAAGAAGTTCGTTATGACATAGCTAAAAAATTTGGTATAGCTTGGTATAAAAAACTTATTTTTTTCTTTTTAAGAAGACGCACAATTTTAGATTTGGTAGCTAAGCTTGGCTATGTGTTTCAAAGTTGTGCGTTTAAAATTCAAAATGAGAATGAAAATACAGGTATGAAGGCAAGATTTTCCATGCCTTTTGTTAAAAAGGGAAGATTACTTACAAGTTTTAATAAAAAAAGTTTCTTAAATTCTAATCCAAAATTTATCAATAATGATGGAGAAAAAACAATAGGTTTTTTTGTAGGTTGTTTGGCGAATTATTTTTACATAGATACGGCTAATGCAGTGCTTAAAATCACTAGGGAATTAAAAATCAATGTGGATTTGATGAAAGAACAAGTGTGTTGTGGAGCGCCGCAATTTTTTACGGGTGATTTTAAAAGTGTTGAAGTTTTGGCTAAAAAAAATATTGAGTATTTTGAAAAAGAATTAGAAAAATTAGATGCTATTATAGTTCCTGAGGCCACTTGTTCGGCTATGTTAAAGATAGATTATGAACATTTTTTTATAATGCAAAATGATTTAGACTGGGCAAAACGCGCAAAATGTGTGTCATCTAAGATATATATGGCTAGCGAGTATTTTTATAAATTTACTTCTTTGGAAGAAATTTTAAAAACAAAAAATAAATTTAATTATAGCATTACTTATCACGATCCTTGCCATGCAAGAAAAATGCAAGGGGTTTTTAAAGAGCCAAGAGAACTTTTAAAAACAAATTATCATTTTGTGGAAATGAGTAATTCTAATACTTGTTGCGGTTTTGGCGGGGTGAGTATGCAAACGGATTATTATGATAAAGCCTTAAGTGTAGGGCTTAAAAAAGCACAAATGATCGATGAAAGTAAGGCTAGTGTGGTAAGTGCCGAGTGTTCAGCTTGTAGAATGCAAATTTCAAATGCATTAGAACAAAATTCAAGTAAGGTTGTTTTTGCTAGTCCTTTAGAGCTTATAGCAAAAGCTTTGTGATGATGAAGATAGTATTTAAAGGCAAAAGTTCTGAATATGAAATTCAAAGATCGTGCTTTTGTGTTGATGCTTTTGTGATTAAAGATAAGATTGAAGAACGAGATGGTGTTGATTTTATCACTTCAAATATAGAGCTTTTGGAATTTAGTGATGACAGTTTTACTTTTGAAGAAATTGTAAAACATTTTAATATTTGTAATATTGAAGATATGATTATCGTTGAAGATTTTGACATGAAATCAAACAAAGATAATCAAAACCAAGAAGATAATATAAAACACAACATCTTAAAATCCGAAAAAATAATACATGAAAACACAAAACAAATAAGTATGCAATTTAAAAATTTAAAATTTTTTTCAAGAATTTTTAAAAATGAAAATTTTCTTTCTGATTTTAAAGAAAGCAAGCAAGAAGTTGTTGCTATCAAAAAACATGAAAAACTTGAAATTTTTAAAAATTTATCTCAAGAAGATCAAGAAATTAGCTTTGTTAAAATTGAAATTTTAAATTATGATAGTAATGAAGATAGTTTAAGTTTTAATCTTGATATATTTCCAAGCGGTATGAGCTATAAGTATGGAATTTTAAAAGGTTCTATGCATATTATTTTACAAGGTAAAACTTCTAGTACGATGCTTTTTCCGTTTTTAAAAAGCATGATTTATAAAAATAAAAGCGAAAATTCAAGTGAAAAAATTTTTACTTTAATGATAAATCAGAAAAAGCACTATAAACTTATCGCAAATCTTTCTTAGTTTTATTTTATTATATTTTCTATATTAGAGCGATTTTTTTCAATTAAAGAGCGATTTTTTTGAGTTGTTTCTTTAAGATCGGCTATATCTTCTTTCATATTTTGTATGTTTTGGTTGAGTAATTTTATCTTTTTTTCATAGCGAGTAACGATGATAAAGACTACAAATAAAAATATAATAATCAAAAAAATAAATGCTAAAAATTCCATATTTTTCCTTTTTAAAACTAGATTTTGAAATATATCATTTAAATACTTCAAAAAACTTTTATGGGTTTTTATTTTGTATTTTAGTTTTTTTATCTTTAAACTTATATATAAATTTTCAAAAAGTAACAAAAAAATATATAAAAAAATAATTAAATTAAAAAAATAATCAAAGATAATAAATATCTCATTTTTTTATGTTATATTTTAATAAATATCCAAAAAGGATTTTAATATGGAAAAATCACTTTTATTTCATTTTAGACGCATTGGGGTTGAATTTATTATTTTTAGTGTTTATGCTGTTTTTAGTATCTCTTGGGCAGCAACAGGGTCTTTAATGCCCTTGATTTCAAATGATCTTGCTCTAAATACTCAGCAAGCTACTTTAATCACTAGTATGATAGTAGTTGCGAAAATTTTTGGTGCTTCATTTACTGCTTTTTTGGTTTATAAATTCGGATTAAAAAAGGGATATTTTTTAGGCTGTATTTTAATGAGTTCGGGTATCTTTTTAAGTTTTGTAGATAGTTATAGTGGTATTTTGATTATAAGATTTTTAACAGGGCTTGGTTCAGCTTGTGCTTTAGTTTGTTTAGTGCCTATTGCACAACAATGGTTTGAAGAAAAAGCTTTACATTTTGTAATTAGTTTTAATATGACTTCAAATTTGGTAGGCATTACCCTAGGACTTGTTTTAGCTGAAAGTATCTCAAATTATTTTGGAAATTGGAGAGATTCTTTATCATTTTATGCTTGGATTAATTTGATTTTATTGATTTTGTGGCTTTTTGTAGGTAAAGATGAGAATAAAAAAGAAGAAAAAAAGAATAATGCAAAAGATCTTATTTATGCTCTAAAATCTCGTGTTACTTGGGGTATGATTATTTTTTACATAGGGCCTATTTTATTTTTAAATTCTCTTTTTACTTTTTTACCAACTTTTTATGCGCAATATGCGGGTTTTAGTAAAGAATTAGCTGATTTTGCTAAAAAAGAAATTCCAGCCTTGGCTAATTTTGCTATTATTTTTGGTCCTTATCTTGGATTATTTTTTAAAAGAAAAAATATTTCTTTTAAAATAATGCTATTGTCTGGAGGAGCGTGTATTTTTATATGCGGATTTTGTATGTTGTTTTTACAAAATTTAGTATTGATGCAGATTTTTGCTGTGTTATCAGGCATTTTTTATTCTATGTGGTTTCCATTTTTCTTTAATCTACCTTCAGAATTAAAAAATTCTAATCCAAATCAAACTGCTTATATTATGAGTGCTTTTTGGAGTATTACCTTTGTTATACTATCATTTAACCTATGGGTAGTATCTTGGAGTGTTGATAAAACCCATAGTTTTACTTTGGGTTTTGTTTATATTTTTGCTTTGATTTTTATTTCAGCGATCTTAGCACAATTTGTTTTACCTAGAAGAGAAAATTTTATACAAGGAGAAAAATAGAATGAATTTAATTCCAGAAATACTAGACTTACAAGGCGAATTTGAAAAAATTCGTCATCAAATTCATGAAAATCCTGAGCTTGGTTTTGATGAATTATGTACTGCAAAATTAGTGGCGCAAAAATTAAAAGAATTTGGTTATGAGGTTTATGAAGAAATAGGAAAAACAGGTGTTGTGGGGGTTTTAAAAAAGGGAAATAACGATAAAAAAATAGGACTTCGTGCAGATATGGATGCTTTGCCTTTACAAGAATGCACAAATTTGCCTTATAAAAGCAAAAAAGAAAATGTAATGCATGCTTGCGGTCATGATGGACATACTACTTCTTTATTGCTTGCTGCAAAGTATTTAGCAAATCAGAATTTTAATGGCACTCTAAATCTTTATTTTCAACCTGCTGAAGAGGGTTTGGGTGGTGCTAAGGCAATGATAGAAGATGGATTGTTTGAAAAATTTGATAGTGATTATGTTTTTGGATGGCACAATATGCCTTTTGGTAGCGATAAGAAATTTTATCTTAAAAAAGGTGCGATGATGGCTTCTTCGGATAGTTATAGCATTGAAGTTATTGGAAGAGGTGGTCATGGAAGTGCTCCAGAAAAGGCAAAAGATCCTATTTATGCTGCTTCTTTACTTGTGGTGGCTTTGCAAAGTATAGTATCTCGCAATGTTGATCCTCAAAATTCAGCAGTTATAAGCATAGGAGCTTTTAATGCAGGGCATGCTTTTAATATCATTCCAGATATTGCAACGATTAAAATGAGTGTTAGAGCATTAGATAATGAAACTAGAAAACTAACTGAAGAAAAAATTTATAAAATTTGTAAAGGTATTGCACAGGCTAATGATATAGAGATTAAAATCAATAAAAATGTTGTTGCACCAGTGACTATGAACAACGATGAAGCTGTGGATTTTGCTAGTGAGGTTGCAAAAGAATTATTTGGCGAAAAAAATTGTGAATTTAATCATCGTCCTTTAATGGCAAGTGAGGATTTTGGATTTTTTTGCGAAATGAAAAAATGTGCCTATGCTTTTTTAGAAAATGAAAACGACATTTATTTACATAATTCTAGTTATGTTTTTAATGATAAGCTTTTAGCTAGGGCTGCAAGTTATTATGCGAAGCTAGCTTTAAAATACTTAAAATAAAAACTAATCTAGAATTTCAAGCACAATTTCTTCCTTTAAACCTTTGATTTGAATTTCTTTGAGTTTTAGGTTTGAAGGAAGGTTTGCCAAAAGCTCTTTATTGTTTTTTACTTGGTTTTTTGCACTTATGGAGAGTAAAATTCCCCTATAAGCTTTAGCAAAATGACTGATGACTTTACCATTTTTTACAAATTTATAGGTATAAAATTTCTTTTTTGGGGTGTAGAATTTATCATAAAATCCTGCTCTAAGGTCAAGTATTTCTTTATTTTCTAAGTATTCATCTAAGGCTTTACTAAAATGTTCTTTATAAAATTTCTCTATGGCAAAATTTCCTATTTTAGCCCCTTGCTTGAATTTATAAAAGGGTAGGGTATCATTAGCTCTTACAACGCCAAAAAGATTAGAAAATATAAGAGTATTTTCTAAAATATAAGCTTGACTTTTTTTATCTAAAGCTTTAAAATTAAGATATTCATAACTTACCCCAGTATAAAGCAATATAGCTTCTTGAGTGGGAGCTTGTTTTAAATTGTGTTTAAATTTATCAATTTCATTTTCATTTTTAATGCCAAAAAGTTCTTGCAAATTCTGTAAACTTGCGTTTTTGATAAATTCTTCATAATGCTTTAAAGCTTTTATTCTATAAGGAAATAATTCTTTAAATATAAATGAGTTTTCATTGATAGGATTTTTTACGCAATTTTCATTTTTGCTTTCGCTAGGGGAGAATAAAATTTTCATTTTAGCCTTTTTTGTTAATGTTATGAAACATTAAGAGCAAAGAATTTAATCTTGCTTTTAATGTTTTTGAAGTTTTTATCATTTTAAAATTTAAAACGACGCTCCGCTCATTAACATAGAAAACATGATAAATGGAAGTATAATTTTTAACGCTTCTGTGGCGTCTTGATTGTTGATGCTTAGTTTTTCTATGCTGTCGATTCCTTGTGTGCTATAGTCACTAACAGGGATGTTTTTAAATTTTAAATCAAGATTGAGTTTATAATCATCATTTTGAGTGATATTGTTTAAAATAGCTAAAGCTTTATCAAAGATTAATGCTTGTTCTTCATTTTGACTTTGAGCTTTTAAGGTTTGTAAATTTTCCTTAGCAGTTGCTATATAGCTACTAAATACGCCTTCGGTTTTAAGAGTTGAATCAATTTTAAAATTATTTAAGATGATGTATTTTTGGATTGTATTGCTAAAATCTGAAGCTTGTTCGTAGTTTGCTATATTAAGAAGTTCATTGATAGCTTGTTCATCCATAGCTAAAGTTTGAGTGTTAAATTTTATACCCTTAGAATCAAGGTAATTAAGTAGATCTTCTTTTAGATTTATATTTAGATTTGTATTGAAATTTAATTTTGCGTTATAAAATTTTATATTAAGATTATCTAGATAATTGTTTTCTTGTTTGTTTATGGAGTTATCAAATGATAAAGTATAAGAATCCGAGCTTAATTTATTGATAAAAGAGCTGATTTTTGGATCTTGTTGAAATAAGCTTGCATTGATGTCACTAACAACTTTTTCTCCAAGTTTAAAATCTTCAAAAACCAAATTTGATTGTATGCTTTTTTGGTTTTTAAAAAGATCGTTGTAATATTCTTTAATGTTAATTGATGTATTTGCTTCGCCTTTGTAAATTTCATTTGAGCGAATTTTGATATTTTTTGCTTGAAATAGTTCTTGATACTCATCGTTGTTATCTTTTGCAAGAGTTTTGAAATTTGAACTTAAACACGCTATAAAATCACCATCTGCATTGCATTTAAAATCAGAAAATTCAATCTTTATTCCAGAATCCTGAGAAAGGTTTGCAATTTCTTGTTTAACTGTTTGATTTAGTTGATTTTCATATTTTTTAACTGTTTTTTCATCTATGGAATTTCCGCAAGCTGAAAACAAAACAGCTATTCCAATAGAGAGAAAAATACCTTTTTTCATAGTTTTCTCCTTAAAAATTTTTAAAACAAAGATTATATCTTTTTTTACTTAAAATTTAAACAATGCTAAAAGAGAGTGTGAGATTAATTACATTTTTACACATAGGAAAATCTTTTTAGTTTGTTTCAAATGCATTATTTATAATTTTAAGTATAATTAACTTTGCAATTATTATATATTTTTGCAATAGCTTTAAGCTTATTTTTAAAGAAAGGAAATGTATGAAAAAAATACTTCTAAGTGTTTTAACGGCCTTTGTTGCAGTAGTATTGGCTGCTTGTGGAGGAAATTCTGACTCTAAAACTTTAAATTCTCTTGATAAGATCAAGCAAAATGGAGTTATTAGGATTGGGGTATTTGGCGATAAACCACCTTTTGGTTATGTGGATGAAAAAGGAAACAATCAAGGCTATGATATAGCTTTAGCTAAACGCATAGCAAAAGAACTTTTTGGCGATGAAAATAAGGTGCAATTTGTTCTTGTTGAAGCTGCAAATAGGGTTGAGTTTTTAAAATCAAATAAAGTAGATATTATTTTGGCTAATTTTACTCAAACTCCAGAAAGATCTGAACAGGTTGATTTTTGCTTGCCTTATATGAAGGTAGCTTTAGGCGTAGCTGTGCCAAAGGATAGTAATATAACTAGCGTAGAAGATTTAAAAGATAAAACTTTACTTTTAAACAAAGGCACAACAGCGGATGCGTATTTTACGCAAAATTATCCTAATATTAAAACTTTAAAATACGATCAAAATACTGAAACTTTTGCCGCTTTGATGGATAAAAGAGGCGATGCTTTAAGTCATGATAATACCTTGCTTTTTGCTTGGATGAAAGATCATCCTGATTTTAAAATGGCTATCAAAGAGTTAGGCAACAAAGATGTTATCGCACCAGCAGTTAAAAAAGGTGATAAAGAACTTAAAGAATTTATCGATAATTTGATCATTAAACTAGGCCAAGAGCAGTTTTTTCACAAGGCTTATGATGAAACTTTAAAAGTTCATTTTGGAGATGATGTTAAGGCTGATGATGTAGTGATTGAAGGTGGAAAAATTTAATAAAGGGCTTTTTGCCCTTTAGTTGATTTAGGATAAAATATGCAAAAAAAATACAAAAATATTATTTATGCTTCTTTGGGTGGAATTTTAGAATTTTATGATTTTGTGCTTTTTGCTTTTTTTTTGGATATTTTTGCTAAGGTATTCTTTCCGCAAAATGATGCTTTTTGGATGCAGATAAATGCTTATATAGCCTTTGGTTCTGCTTATTTAGCGCGTCCTTTTGGTTCTATTGTGATGGCACATTTTGCTGATAGATATGGAAGAAAGAATATTTTTTATATTTCTATGCTTTTGATGGTTTTGCCTAGTTTTGCTTTAGCTTTTTTGCCAAGTTATGAAAGTATAGGTATATTTGCTACTTTGATTTTATTCACTATTCGTATTTTGCAAGGTTTAGCCGTTGGAACTGAGGTGAGCGGAGCTTGGATTTATGTGAGCGAATTTGTCAAAGGGTGCCAAATTCCTTTAGCTCTTGGTTTTATTTCAGTGACTTTAACCATAGGTTTATTGCTAGGAAATATTGCCACTTTAGGCATAAGATCTTATTTTACCCCAGAAGAAGTTCAAAGCTATGCTTGGAGAATTCCTTTTATCATAGGAGGATTTTTTGGAATTTTAGCTTTGTTTTTAAGAAATAAACTCAGCGAAACTCCAGAATTTATAAAAGTTCAAAATGAAAAGAAAATTTTAAATTTTCCATTGTTTGAAGCTTTAAAAACTCATAAAATGAGTATGCTTGTTTGTTTTTTAATGACCATGGTTTTAACAAGCGGTGTGGCAACTTTGATGATTTTGCCTAAGTATTTTGAAAGTCTTTTAGCTATGAGTAAAACTTCTGCTTTATGGGTGCAAAATTTTGCTATTTTAGCGGTGATTTTTGGAGCTTTATTTCAAGGTTTTTTAGCAAGCAAATGGGGAAGCTATAGGATTTGTTCTATTTTTAGTATAGCTTTTATTATTTTTGGTGTGCTTTTTAGTTTTTATGATGAGAATTTTTTATTTTATTTTTTACTGGCTTGTTTTGCACAAGGTATTATTACTTTCGCGCCTGTTTTTATGACGCAAATTTTTAAAAGCGAACTTAAATTTAGCGGGCTTAGTTTTGCTTATAATATTTCTTATGCGATTTTAGGTTTTTTAACCCCTTTTATAGTCAATGCTTTTTATAAAGAGTATTTAGGTATTTATCTTGCTATAGTGGGATCTTGCTCCTTGCTTTGTGTGTTTTTGTTAAAACGCGTTTTTGCAAGAAGCAAGATTAAAGAATTAAGCATTGTCTTTTAAAACTTCAAAAACAACCTTAGATATTTTTTCAACTGAAGCGATTTCGCAATGTTCATCAGTTGAATGAGGATTATGGATATTTGGACCTATAGAAGCGCATAAAAGCTCTTGTTTTTTCTCTATAATGCCACACTCAAGCCCTGCATGGATAGCTGAAACTTTGGCATTAGGCGATACTTTTTTAAGCGCTTTAAAAACCATGTCGCTAAGTGCGTTTGGTTTGCCTTCCCAAGGTGGATAGAAATTAAAACTTCTTACTTTAAAATCAAAAGCCTTGAAAAATTCTAAAGTTTCAAATTCTACTTGCTTAAGTCCATCAAGTATATTAGATCTTGCAAAAAGTGCGAATTTGATTTGTTTATCTTGCATTCTTAAAGTAGCTAGGTTAATGCTTGTTTGAACTATACCTAGATTTTCATCATAAGCTCTAACTCCATGAGTAAAAGAATTTATAAGGCTTAAAAGTTTGTTACTTTGATCGCAAATTTCAAATTCACCTTCTTCTTTAAAATCGCATTTTATCCAGTTATTGCTCTTTACTTCATTTTTAAAATGCACTAAAGCTTTGGCGTGTTTAGGTATAGAATTGATTCTTTCTCCACCTTCAAAAGAAATGATTTCTCCTTTATTTTCTTGTATGAATTTAGCCATTTCTTTGATGGAGCTTTTTTCGTTGCGTACGATATTTATGCCTGAGTGTCCACCTTTAAAATTTTGCGCGCAAAGCTCATAAATTTTACCCTTTTTTCTAAGGGTATTAAAAGGCAAGCTAGCTTCTATATCTACTCCACCTGCACAGCCTATCATGATCTCATCATCGCTTTCATGATCTAAATTTAAAAGCATTTTAGATTCTAAAGTGTGCTCGAGTGAATTCACTCCCATGAGTCCTACTTCTTCATCGTTTGTAAAAAGACACTCTAAATTTTCAAATTTAGCCATAGCACTCATCATGATGGCTATACCTATACCATTATCCGCACCAAGACTTGAATTTTTGGCTCTTAAAAAGCCATTTTCTTCATAAACTTCTAAGTTTGGTGCATCGCCCATACAGACCATATCATAATGGCTTTGTAAGCAAATTTTTGGTTTGCCTTTTATGGCATGGATATTTCCTGCCTTATCTACACTCACCTTAAAGCCTTTATCTTTGGCGTAAGAGCTTAAAAATTCTTTCATTTGTTCTGTTTCATAACTGCAATGAGGAATTTTGCATAATTGTTTAAAATTTTCTATAACATTTTGCATTTTATCTCCTTTGTTTTGATAAAATTATGGCATATTTTTTAAAATTTAAAGGCAAAATGATTAAAAAATGAGAATAAATTATAAAAAATTATTTAATCTAAGAAAATTATTAAGTGATCCAAAAAAACTTTTTTCTGTATTAATCTTCACTCTTGTAGTTGTTTTTATCCAGAACTATATTGCCCAAAATTCTAGTTTTGAAGGAAAAGTAGTTAGAATTATTGATGGAGATACTATAGAAGTTAATCATGAAAACAAACTCGCTAGAATAAGATTTTTTGGTATAGATGCACCAGAACTTAAACAAAGTTTTGGAAAGCAATCAAAAGAAGCTTTAAGTAGAATTTTAAGCGGCAAACAAGTTGAAATTATTTATAAAAATAAAGATACTTATGGTAGAATTGTTGCTATTGTAAAGCTTAATGATGTTGATATTAATCGATTTTTGGTAAGCAAAGGCTATGCTTGGGCTGATACTTACTATAGTAACGCTTATACCAAAGAACAAGAAAATGCTAAGAAAAATCATTTAGGTCTTTGGAAAGAGAGTAATCCTATAGAGCCTTATAAATGGAGAAAACACAATAAATTCTAAGGAAAAACATGAAAAAATATACTTTAATAGTGCTATTAGCTTTAGGAATTTCTGGATGTTTTGTAAATGAAAGAGGGATTTCAAATCGTTTTTATGATGATTGTAAAGAGTATTATGATGGAAGTGGAACTTATCATAAGGATTGCCCAAAGAATTGGGTGGATATTAAAATGACTCCTTGATTATTTTCCACCCACAGAGGCCATTAATGCAGCTGCTACGGCTTCTGGATTGTTGATTTTGGCACCTTGTTCTTGATTTTCTGTAGGTTTAACAGTATTAAGTGGCGGACGCTTGAGTTTAAATATATGCTCATCAGTGCTAACAACTTGTATCGTTCCTTCAAACATTTTAATTTCTTTAACATGCCCGACCACTTTTACATCTCTTTTTTTGGAGGTTTCGTCAAAAAGTGCATGAGCTTCAAGTTCTAAAACATCGCCTAATTTAAGCGGAGCATAAAAAAAACATTTTGATCCAATAATCACTGAAAATTCTTTATTGATAGAGGCTTGTGCTACATAGTTTGCCGCAGCGAAAATAAAGGCATCAAAAATCAATCCTTGATCATCTACTACCATTTCGCTTGTGGTTATTAAAATTGATTTGGCATAGTTTTTATCCATTTCTATAATGGTTCCAGCAAGCGAGGTGTTTAATTCAGGACAAGTGAGTAATTCTGCTCTAACACGAGATATATCTTCTGCAGATGCGTATTCTTCAAGTTGTGCATATTCTTCAAAATTATCTTTTTTTGCCATATCTAACCTTTAAATTCTACTTATCTACTTCAAAATATCTAAAGCCTAGATCGACAAAAAGCAAAAAGAATTTATATCCTAATACGCACATAAACTCTTTTGGGTGCTTCATAGCCTTCAATGGTAAGATTTTTATCCTTTGGATCTAAGAAATTTTCCAGCGAAAAAGAGTCTATCCATTCTGTTTTTCTTTGTTCGTTTTCATCGGTTTTTTTTGTAGCCAAAACTTCAAATTCTTTAAATCCTGCTCTTTCACACCAGTTTTTTAATGCACTAATGCTTGGTACAAAATAAATATTTGAAATTTTAGAATAAGTTTTATTAGGCACAAGAGCGATTTCTCTCTCATCTTCTATATACATGGTATCTAAAAAAACAACTCCATTTTTATTAAGTCCTGCTTTTAAATCTTTTAGCATTTTTATAGGATCACTTCTATGATAAATCACCCCAAGACAGAAAATCACATCAAATTTCAAGCCATAGCTTGGAAGATCTTCTACGCCTAAAAGTTCGTATTCTATAGGAGTTTTAGCTAAAGCGTTAATGAGTTCAAATTGCAAACGGTATTTGATAGAAGGATCAAAACCTATGAGTTTTGCAGGATTAAATTCAAGCATTTTAAACATATAATAACCATTATTACAGCCTATATCAGCAACGCATTTTTGAGAAATTTCGTTCATAAAAGGCTTTAAAATATTAAATTTAATAAAACTTTGCCATTCTGTATCGATGAAAAGATCGTCTATTTTAAAAGGACCTTTTCTCCATGGTTTAAGTTCTTTTGTTATAGCTAGGATTTCATCTTTGGCTTGAGAATTTGTAGATAAATTTACACTATCATCTAAAGAAAAATTACAAGCAAGATTGAGAGCTTTAAGTTCTTGAATTTTAGCGTATAAAGGGTGATTTAGAAATTGTTTTTTGAGTAAATTTTCTTGCATTTTTATCCTTGACATTTGCTTTTAATGCTAAATTATAACATTAAAAGCTTTTATGGCAATATAAATCTCATATGTATTAAATATTTGATCAAAAATAAATTTTTAAAAACTCAAAATACTTCCCAAAACTCACATAAGCTTTAGAACTATAATCATCATTTTTATAAAGCTTTAGCTAAATCAAGCTTAACATAAAAATTTCCTGTTTTATTATAAAGCAGTTGCAAATCATAGGCATCCATATAGTTTGTTTCACTTACTCTATATAGTTTAGAAACATTCTCACACCAAGAATAACCTATATCATAAAAAGGAGTGATATAAAAATCTTTCAAAGGAGTAGCCATTCTAAGTCCAAAGCTAGCTACTACAGCATTATCTCTATCTTCATTATTATAAACCCTTACTCCATAAGGACCTACTAAAGATATAGTTTTACTATTATCTAGTATAAATAGATTCATTAATAACTTGTTGATAATTTAAGCTAAAAAGATGAGTAAAGGTATCATTAAAGAAATAAGTATTGTTAAGATTGACATTAAGTTTAGCAAATTTTCAAATTCTACTCCATCTACTTTGCTTGTTTCTATACCTCATTAAGAAATTCATGCGTTGATTGCTTTTAGAACTGCTAAGATTTTTATATGAGTATCTTTAGGTTTAAGATAAAAAACTGAACTAAGTTCTCCTTGTTCTAATATAAGTTTATTATAACTTGCATTAGCATAATCGGTTTTTGCTATGATTAAAAAAGGAAGTGCTCTAACTGTTTTTATTACTATGATTAGCTGTATTGACACTATTAAAAGAAAGAACTTTATCTTCTCTCATATCAGAAGCAAGTAAATAATGTTTAAAATTTAAATCGTTTATATTTATAATATTTACTTTAGTATTGTTATAAATTAAAGTAATATTGTTAATATCATGTTTAGAACTCTTAGAATAATAATTTATACCTTGGGGTTTTTATAAGTAGAATTGGTTTTATCATAAAGTTTGTTATCATTAAAATAATACTCTGGAATATTGAAATTTCGATTGTCTGTAGTATTTGCTTGAGTGACTAAAAGCATTGATGCTTAAGAAGGTAACAATAGAAAGTTTAAAACAAAATTTCTCTACACCCCTCCCCGTGAAGTTAAAAAGCTTAATGGCTGGCATAGATATCCTTAAATATTGATTATTATATTTTAACTATTTAACAATATCTGTAAATATTATCAAAAGAAAGCGTAATTATAATATTCTTAAGTATATTAATTATAAATAAAATATTTAAATAATATTAATAATAAAAAAGTTATTTTTTAATTTTATTTTTTATAATATATATTTAATATTATTAAAAAGCTTTATTAAATTAATATTGGACGGAATTTTTAATATAAGCTAAAAAGCGATATCAAAGAATTTCCGTTGTATAATCTAATGTTTTTTAAATGTAAAATATTTTTTAAGGTAAAGCGATGAAAATGCGTGTGTATTATGAAGATACTGATGCGGGTGGAGTGGTGTATCATAGTAATTATTTAAAATTTTGTGAGAGAGCAAGAAGTGAAATTTTTTTCAATAAAAAAGTAGATATTTTTGATGCGTCTAAGGGACATTTTTTGCTTGCAAAAGCAAATTGCAATTTCTTAAAACCTGCAAAACTTGGAGATATAATAGAGATTAAAACAAAAATTTTAGAAGTCAAAAATGCTTCTGTGGAAATTTCACAAGAAATTTATAAAGATGAAATTTTGCTTTTTAAAATGGAATTAACTTTAGCTTTTATTAAAAACGAAAAACCAGCTAGAATGGATATGCAGTTAAAAAAGCTCTTTGAAGAATTATTTTAATTCTTCAAAGCTTGCTTGTTTGCCTTGCATAAGACGCACTTTGTAATCAACTTGAGAATTTTTGATTTTCTCATCAAATAAACTTTCACTTTTTTTATTTAAGAATTCGGTATAAAAGTAATCAACTCCTATACTAGTGGCATAAGCAATCCAGTTATAATCTATACTTTGATTAAAAATTTCATTAAGATAGACTAAGTTATCATCGTGGTTATTGATAGAATTAGCAATGATGAAATTTTCTCTATCTCCTTGTTGCGTTAAACTTAAAAATGTTGGATTATAGTTGATTTGAGTGGATAAAAGCACATAAGGATGAATGTTATAAATTCTTAGTTGAGAACTTGCTAGAGCTGTTTTGATCAATGGAGTGTTAAAAAATATTGAGGCATTATTAACTCCGCCTTGTGATCTTAAAAGTCTGCTAAAATCAAGCTTCTCGCCTTCTATGGTATATATTCTAGCATTATTATTTTGAGCAAGAATTCTTGAATTTAGATTGCTTGATAAGGCAGAGCCATCGCTAAATATTGCGATATTAGCATTTGATTTGCTTAAAAGTGTGGTAATTTGAGCATCATAGTCAATACTTCCAAAAATAATATTTTGATTTGAAAATTGTATGTTGTTTTTATGGATGGTCGGTATAAAAATTTTCATATTTCCTGAGTAATTTTTCAACTCATTGGCACCTTTTAGAGTAAATCCAGCTATGGCATACTGATATCCTTGAGCTTGTGCTGCATCAAGCGCGGCTCGAATTTTATCACTATCTTCTGTGCCAGTTAAAAAAACTTTTACTTTGATTTCAGCTCTTTGTCTTAAAAGATAGGCTATGCTTGAATTTATTATAGTATTTGAGTAGCTTTTTATGGTTTTTTCTGGGATAATTATCGCAAGTTTAACAGAAGTAATTTTTTGAACATTTTTTTCAAAATCAGTAATGGAATTTAATAATTTTGCATAAACATTAGATAAAAATTGATCGTTTTGATCTGCAAATTCACTTAAAAAACTAAGATACAATCTTGATTCTAAAAGATCAAAAAGACAATTTGTGTTGCATTCTTGAACGCTTAATTTAGGATAAAAATTTTCAACAGGTTTTACATCGACTAATTTTTGCTCTTTTGCACTAAGCAAAAAGCAAGATAAGAAAAATATTAAAAATATTTTTTTCATAAAAATCCTTTAATTTTTTTTAAATCTTGTATGAAATTTTTTTCATAACTTGGATTTTTTTCTATAAAATCTAAATCATAACTTGGCATTATGAAAAAATTTTTATAAGCAAAAACTTCACCTTTTAAAATGTGATAATCTTTAAATCCCAAGCTTTTAAATGTGTATTCTCCTAGACAAAGTAAAAAAGCAGGTTGAATCAGTTTTAGTTCGTTCCAGAAAAATGGTAAGCAAGATTGTAGCGAAAAATCATCAAATTTTCCATTACAAAAACATTTAAATAAATAAGAAAAATAAAAATCTTCATCGCAAAGCCCTAAAATTTGATAAATATAGTGTTTTAATTTTTCACCTTTTTTTGAATTAAGTAAAATTCCACTTTCATTTTCACTCTTTTGCCCAAAAACATCAAGAATTAGCAATTTGACATTTTTTATTTTAGGTTCCATAAGACTAAATTTTCTTGTTTTGGAAAATTGACATAAGGCGCAAGATGAAACAAGTTGTTTTAATTCTTGAAAATTTTGTGCTTGTTCAAAGCGGTTTATATGTGTATCAACAAAGTTAAATCCCATAGCTTTTAAATAATAAAGACTTCTTATCATAAATCACACAATTTTTCTAAATTTTCTCCACTTAGACGATAATTTCTCCATTGTTTAAGATGTTTAGCGTTTAAACTTTCATAAAAATTAATACCTAAAATATTATCATTTAAGCAAACCCAGTCGAGTCTTTTTAAATTTTCTTTTTTGCAAATTTCTCCTAAAAATTTAAAAACAGCTTTTCCATAACCTTTTTTACGAAAATTTTCTCGTATATAAATATCTTCAAGATAAATTCCACCGCTACCCCAAAAAGATGAAAAAGTATAAAAATAAATCATGTAGCCTATAGTTTTTTCATTTTCTTTTAACAAAAAAGCACGAGCAAATTTATTTTTTAGTAAAGAATGTTCCAGTTTTTCTTTCGTGCATTGAAGAAAATCTAACATATCTTCGTATTTTGCAAATTCTATGATCATTTCTTGTAAAATATCTAAATCTTCTTGTCTTAAATCAATAATTTTAAATTCTGACATTTTTAACCTTTTAAAAATAATTTCAAAATTTATCAAAAGAATTTAAAAATTACTCTTAATTAAAAGCAATTTATAAGTAAGATTAAGATAAAATACAAGTTTATTTTATAATTTTTTAAGGAAAAATCAAATGAAAAGAACTTATCAGCCGCATGGCACTCCAAGAAAACGCACTCATGGTTTCCGTGTTCGTATGAAAACTAAAAATGGTCGCAAGGTGATCAATGCAAGACGCGCTAAAGGTAGAAAAAGACTTGCTGTGTGAAAAATTTTGATAAATTTAGCACAAACGAGGAATTTTCATCTGTATATAAAGTAGGTAAAAAATGGCATTGCGAAGGTGTGATCATTTTTTATCTGAATAGTTATGAAAAAAAAATAGCAGTTGTTGCTAGTAAAAAAGTTGGAAAAGCAGTGGTTAGAAATCGTTCAAAACGAATTTTAAGGGCTTTGTTTGCTAAGTTTGAAAGATATCTTCAAGATGGCAAATATATTTTTGTAGCTAAAAATGAAATCACTGAACTTTCTTTTTCTAGGTTAGAAAAAAATCTAAAATGGGGATTGAAAAAACTAGAATGTTTCAAATGATATGCCTAAAAATACTCCGTTTTTATCAGAAATTCTTAAGCCCTTTAAAACCCGCTGCTTGTAGGTATTATCCTAGTTGTTCTGAGTATGCACTTTGGCAGTTTCAAAAAAAGAATTTTTTTCTAGCTTTTTTTTCTACTTTTTTTAGAATTTTAAGATGTAACCCTTTTTTTAAAGGGGGATTTGATTATCCTAGAGTTTCTAAAAATTTTTATCCTATGAATTTATGTTTTAAGCCTATATTTTTAGCAAAAAAACAACTTTGTTTTTTATACATACCTTATAAAAATAAAAGTTTTTATCTTATAAAAATCATCTTTAAAAGGACAAATCAGTGAATAATTCAAATAATATTTTTCAGCAAAAGCGTATACTTTTGGCTGTTGTGATTTCTTTTTTATTTTTTGTTGTTTATGATTATTTTTTCATTCCAAAGCAACCTTTAAAAATAGAACAAAACATTACACAACAAAATCAACAAAACACAAGCATAAATAACACTCCTAATATACAAAATACCACCACAAATACTCCAAGTGCGGCTTTAGTTTCGCAAGATAGTGTGATATCTAAGGTTCAAAGCAAACATTTTGAAGCACAAATTGACTCTTTTGGTAGAATTTCTGCTTTTTATTTAAAAGATAAAAAATACCAAAATGAGAAAGGGGAATTTATAAATCTTGTTAGCAAGGAAAATAGTCCTTATCCTTTAGAAATGCGTTTTAGTGATCCAAGTATTAACTCAGAGGCTTTTAAATTTCCTTATATTGCTAACTCTAGCAATCTTTTTGTTGATGAAAATGGAAGTCAAGTTTTAAAACTCACTCAAAATCTTTCCGGATTGAAAATCGAAAAAGATATTACTTTTTATCCAAAAGGAAATTATGAGATAGAAGTTAAACTCAGCAAAAATGCAAATTATTTTATAAGTCCAGGATATCGTCCAAATATTGCCGTAGATAGTTATACAGTTCATGGTGCTTTGGTAATGGATAATAAAGAAACCATCGAAACTTATAAAGATGGAGATGTAGAGAAGGATGAAAGTGCTAATAATGTCGTAATGACTTCGGCTTTTGATAGATACTATGCAACTTTCTTTTATAATTTTGATAAACCTTTAAATGTGGCAATCAGCAAGGATGCTAATAAAAACCCTATAGTTTTTGCTTATAGTGATAATGAATTTAAAGCAGGGGGTTATATAGGTTCTAAAGAACATGTGATTTTAAGAAGTATAGATCCACGCCTTGAAGCAGTTGTTGAATATGGTTGGTTTACTTTTATTGCTAAGCCTATGTTTGAGTTTTTGAATTTCTTACATCAGTATATAGGAAATTGGGGTTGGGCTATCGTTGTGATGACTTTAATTGTGCGTATTATTTTATTCCCACTAACTTATAAATCTATGATTTCTATGAATAAACTTAAAGATCTTGCTCCTAAAATGAAAGATATTAGAGAGCGTTATAAAGGCGATCCACAAAAAATGAATATGCACATGATGGAGCTTTATAAAAAACATGGTGCAAATCCTATGAGTGGTTGTTTGCCTATACTTTTACAAATTCCTATTTTCTTTGCTATTTATCGCGTTTTGCTTAATGCTATTGAGCTAAAAGCAGCTCCTTGGGCGTTTTGGATACATGATTTATCGGTAATGGATCCTTATTTTATTTTGCCTATTTTAATGGGTGCAACGATGTTTTTACAACAACTTATCACACCTATGACTATACAAGATCCTATGCAAGCTAAGATTATGAAATTTTTACCAGTGATTTTTACTTTTTTCTTTATCACTTTCCCAGCAGGACTTACGCTTTATTGGTTTGCAAATAATCTTTGTTCTTTGGTTCAACAATGGGTTATCAATAAAATATTTGCTAAAGAACATCACAAAAAAACAAGTGGAGCATGAAAAATGAAAATCGAAGCCATTGATCTTCAAAGTGCCTTAACAGAAGCTTCAAGAAGTTTAGAATGTTCTGTGATGGACTTAGAATATGAGATTATTCAGCATCCAAGAAAAGGTTTTTTTGGATTTGGAAGAAAAAAGGCAATTATAGAGGCTAAAGCAAAAAAAAGGATTTTGAAAAAAAATCCTAAAAAAGAATTTACAAGTTCAAAAAATCACAAACCAGAAACACATGAGCCAAAACAAGAAAACAAGATTGAAATAAAAAATGAAAAAAATAAAAGTCAAAAAGAAAAATACATAGTAAAAAGTGATGAAATTTTTGATAGTTTTCATCGAGAAAGCAAAGGAGTGCGTAATACTCAGGATATTTTAGATGAGATTCGTATTCAGCTTGTAAAACTTTTAGAAAGCTCCCAGTTTAAAATAGAGCTTAGTGAACTTAGAATGTATGATGAAGATTGTGTTTTGATTCGATTGGATGGGGAAGATGCTGCTTTGATGATAGGCAAAGAAGCACATCGTTACAAGGCTATTTCTTATCTTTTGCATAATTGGATCAATTTAAAATATAATCTTTTAGTGCGCCTTGAGATCGCTCAATTTTTAGAAAATCAAATTCAAGGTATGCAGCTTTATTTACAAAGCGTGATTGAAAAAATTAAAATTCATGGACGCGGACAAACCAAACCTTTAGATGGGGTTTTGATAAAAATCGCTTTAGAGCAGTTAAGAGCTGAATTTCCAGATAAGTATGTAGGAATTAAGCAAAATAATGATCAAAGATTTGTTGTAATAAACGACTTTTTCAAAAAAGATGAGTGATACTATAGCGGCTATTGCCACAGCTCATGGCGTGGGTTCGATTTCTATTGTAAGATTAAGCGGTGAAAGGGCTTTAGAATTTGCCTTAAAGCTTAGCCACAAAACCAAACTCACCCCCCGTCATGCTACTTTTACAAAACTTTTTAATCAAAATAATGAAATTATCGATGAAGCTATAATGATATATTTTAAAGCCCCTTATAGTTTTACAGGAGAAGATATAGTAGAGTTTCAAACTCATGGAGGATTTAGTGTGAGTGAAGTTTTACTCGAAGAACTTGTGAGTTTAGGGGCAAGACTTGCTTTAGCAGGGGAATTTAGCAAAAGAGCGTGTTTAAATGGCAAAATGACTCCTTTAAAAGCTTTAAATATACAAGATCTCATACTTTCAAAATCTGCACTTGCAGCTAAAATTATAGCACGCAACATGCAAGGAAACTTAGGAGAACTTTTAGAAAAAATTCGCACAGATTTGGTTAAAACCTTGGCTTTTGTAGAAACTAGCATTGATTATGCTGATGATGATTTACCTTCTGATTTATTAGAACAAATTTCTACTATGTGTGAAGAAAATTCTAAAATTTTAAAAGAAATTTATACACTTTCTCAAAGCAGAAAAGGACTTATAGAAGGTTTTAAAATCGCTATTGTAGGTAAGCCAAATGTAGGCAAATCCTCGCTTTTAAATGCCTTGCTTTCTTATGAAAGAGCTATTGTTTCAGATATAGCAGGCACCACTCGTGATACTATAGAAGAGAGCTTTAAATTAGGAACACATTTATTACGCATTATAGATACAGCGGGTATTAGGGAAAGTAAAGATGTTATAGAACAAATCGGCGTAGCTTTAAGTAAAAAAAGTTTAGAAGATGCAGATATTATTTTGGCAGTCTTTGATGCTTCAAGAGTGCAAGATAAAGAAGATGAGAAAATTTTTGACTTATTAGCAAATACTGATAAAAAAATCTTTTGGATTTTAAATAAAAGTGATTTAGAAAATGTTTTCAAAAATACTCAAAATAAAAATTTTATCAAGCTTAGTGCTCAAAAAGATATCACTTTGTTAAAAGAAGAATTGCAAAATTATCTTAATTCTTTTGATAGCGAAGGTATTATGGTAAGTTCTTTAGATCTTATTAATGCTTGTAAAATTTCAAGTGAAGCGATTTTTAGAGCTAAAGGACTTTTAGAGGAAAGTTCTTTAGAACTTTTTGCTTTTGAACTTAATTTAGCTATTAATGAACTTGCAAGATTTACTAAAGATTTTCAAAGAGATGAAATTTTAGACGAAATGTTTGGTAATTTTTGTTTAGGAAAATGAAAGGATAAAAATGGATAAAGAAACCATAAAAGCACATAAAGTCAGCGATGAAGAATATGCACAAATTTTAGAAATTTTAGGACGAGAACCAAATTTATTAGAACTTGGGGTTATTTCTGCGATGTGGAGTGAGCATTGCTCTTATAAATCCAGTAAAAAATATCTTAATGGTTTTCCAACTAAAGCACCTTGGGTGATTCAAGGTCCAGGAGAAAACGCAGGGGTTATTGATATCGGGCAAGGTATGGCAGCAGTTTTTAAGGTAGAAAGTCACAATCACCCTAGCTTTATCGAACCTTTTGCAGGTGCGGCTACAGGAGTAGGGGGAATTTTGCGTGATGTTTTTACTATGGGTGCAAGAGTGGTTGCAGGGCTAAATTCTTTAAAATTTGGCAATATTCATGATGAAAAATGCGGGAAACATCAAAAATACCTTGTTAAAGGTGTGGTAAATGGAATTTCTCATTATGGAAATTGCATGGGTGTGCCAACTATAGGTGGAGAATGTGCTTTTGATGAGTGTTTTAATGGAAATATCTTAGTAAATGCCTTTGCTTTAGGGGTTTGTAAAAGTGAAGATATCTTTTATGCTAAGGCTGAAGGTGTAGGAAATCCTGTGATTTATGTGGGTTCAAAAACAGGGCGTGATGGACTTGGTGGAGCGGTTATGGCAAGTGATAGCTTTAACGAAGAAAGCAAATCTTTGCGTCCTACAGTGCAAATTGGCGATCCTTTCAGTGAAAAACTTCTTATGGAGGCTTGTTTAGAGC
Organism: Campylobacter sp. BCW_6464; assembly: GCF_001762775.1. NCBI lineage: Bacteria > Pseudomonadati > Campylobacterota > Epsilonproteobacteria > Campylobacterales > Campylobacteraceae > Campylobacter > Campylobacter sp. BCW_6464. The sequence goes on from NZ_MJXM01000041.1 coordinate 166,411, forward strand.
TTTTTAAAACCGATTATATTGTGGGTATTCAAGATATGGGTGCTGCAGGGCTTACTTCAAGTTCTTTTGAAATGGCAGGAAGAAGTGGCAGTGGCATGAAACTTTACTTAGATAAAACTCCTATGCGTGAAAGCGGTATGACTCCTTATGAGTTAATGCTTAGCGAATCTCAAGAAAGAATGCTTATTTGTGCGAAAAAAGGCTATGAAGATAAGGTTATAGAAATTTTCAAAAAATGGGATTTAGATGCTGTGGTTATGGGTGAGGTTACCAATACAGGAAAAATGGAACTTTTTTGGCATGATGAGCTTGTAGGGCTTATTCCTATCGAGCCTTTAAGTGAAAAAGCGCCGATTTTAAGTCGCCCTACAAGTGAGCCAAAATATTTAAGTGAAATTAAAGACTATAAATTTGAGCTAAAATCAAGTATTCAAGAGCTTTTTATACAAATGCTTCAAAATGAAAATATAAATAACAAAGCTTTTATTTATGATCGATTTGATTCAAGCGTGCAAACCAATACCATAAAAGCCGATGGAAAATTAGGTGCTAGTGTTATTCGTATTAAAGAAAATGGCGCAAGTGTGGCTATGGCTATAGAATGTAACTCACGCTTAAATTATGTAAATCCTAAAATAGGAGCAGCTTTAGCAGTAGCTTCTGCAGGAAGAAAGGTTGCTTGCACAGGAGCTAAGCCTTTGGCAATAAGCGATTGTTTAAATTATGGAAATCCGCAAAATCCTGAAGTGATGTGGCAATTCGCACAAGGTTGCGAAGGTATTAAGGAAGCTTGTAAAGAGTTAAATACCCCAGTAGTAAGCGGCAATGTTTCACTTTATAATGAAACCGAAGGCGTAAGTATTTATCCAAGTCCTACTATAGTAAGCGTAGGGGTTTTAGAGGATGCAAATAAAACCTTAAAAGCTAGTTTTGAAAAAGAAAATTTAAGCGTTTATCTTTTGGGTGAAAGTTTAGGAGAATTTGGTGGATCTATGGTAATGAAAATCCAAGATAAAAAAGTATCAGGAAGCCTTAAAGAGCTTGATTATAAAGCTGAACTTGCACTTTGGAATTTGCTTTATAAAGCCAATCAAAATTCTTTACTTGAGTGTGCTAATAGCGTAGGAATAGGGGGTATTGCCATGACTTTGGCAAAAATGTTTGCTATTTCTAGTGTGGGTGCAAATTTAACAAGTGGTTTTGATGATAAAAAAATGATTTTTGATGAGAGTGCAAGTCGTGCTATAGTAGGGCTTAGTAAAGAAAATGAAGAAGCTTTTTTAAATTTAGCTAAAGAATTTGGAGTAAAAGCTTATAAATTAGGTGTGAGTACAAGCCAAAAATATTTTAAACTTGATAGTATTGAGCTAAGTAAAGCTGAACTTGATAAGTTTTATTTTGAAAGTTTTAAAGAGCAAATCCAATGACTCTAGTTTTAATTATACTCGTTATTTTAGTGTTTTATTGGTATTATAAAACTTGGGGAAAGCAGGATTTTTTAAACTCAGCTACAAGAGGAGCCAAAGGCTTTGCTAAGGGTTTTGCCCGTGGAGTTATGGAAGAAAGAATGGATGAGTTTAAAAGGCGTATGAATTACTATGTTATCGCACTTTTGGCAAAAATTGCAAAAAGCGATGGCAGGGTAAGTGAAAATGAAGCTGAAATGATCAAAGATCTTTTAGATGCAAATGCCAAAGATGAAAAAGAAAGAGCTTTTTTAAAAGCAAGTTTTAACGAACATAAAGAAAATTTAAGCGATGCTTTTTATGTGGCAAAAGATTTTTTAAAAGAAGTGCCTTTACCTAAAAATGAGCGTTTTAATGTCTTGCGTGTGCTTGTTTTTATGGCTTTAATCGATGCAGATTTTAATGCTAAAAAGCGTGAAATTTTAGAGCAAATCGCTAAAGCCTTTGATATAGCAAAAAGCGAATTAGATGCTTTTATTGCAAGTCTTTCAAATTTAAAAAGTTCTAAAAAAGAATTAAGTCTTGATGAAGCTTTTACTATTTTAGAACTTCCAAATAATGCAGATTTAAATGCGGTAAAAAAACAATACCGCAATTTAGCAAAAAAATACCATCCTGATATTTTAAACGCAAACAATGTCAGCGAAGAAGAGCTTAAAATCGGCGTAGAGAAATTTCAAAAAATCAACGAAGCTTATGAAAAAGTTAAAAAACATTTAGAAAGGTAAAAATGAGAGCATTACTTAGTGTGAGTGATAAAGAAGGCATAGTAGAATTTGGCAAAGAGCTTGAAAATTTAGGTTTTGAGATTCTTTCAACTGGGGGGACTTTTAAGCTTTTAAAAGAAAATGGAATAAAAGTTATAGAAGTGAGTGATTTTACAAAGAGTCCTGAGCTTTTTGAAGGGCGTGTGAAGACTTTGCACCCTAAGATTCACGGTGGGATTTTGCATAAAAGAAGCGATGAAAATCATATCAAACAAGCAAAAGAAAATGAAATTTTAGGCATTGATCTAGTTTGTGTAAATTTATATCCTTTTAAAAAAACTACCATTATGAGCGATGATTTTGATGAAATTATAGAAAATATCGACATAGGCGGACCTGCGATGATAAGAAGTGCAGCAAAGAACTATAAAGATGTGATGGTGCTTTGCGATCCACTTGATTATGAAAAAGTGATTGAGACTTTAAAAAAAGGTCAAAATGATGAGAATTTTCGTTTAAATTTGATGATAAAAGCTTATGAGCATACAGCAAATTACGATGCTTATATTGCAAATTATATGAATGAACGCTTTAATGGAGGTTTTGGAGCGAGTAAATTTATAGTAGGACAAAAAGTATTTGATACAAAATATGGAGAAAATCCACATCAAAAAGGGGCTTTATACGAGTTTGATGCCTTTTTTAGCGCAAATTTCAAAGCCCTTAAAGGCGAAGCAAGTTTTAACAATCTAACCGATATTAACGCAGCTTTAAATTTAGCTAGTAGTTTCGATAAAGCTCCAGCTATTGCTATAGTAAAACATGGAAATCCTTGCGGTTTTGCTATAAAAGAAAATTTAGTACAAAGCTATATACATGCTTTAAAATGCGATAGCGTCAGTGCTTATGGAGGAGTGGTTGCAATCAATGGAACTCTTGATGAGGCTTTAGCAAATAAAATCAATGAAATTTATGTAGAAGTAATCATTGCAGCCAATGTAGACGAAAAAGCTTTAACCGTGTTTGAAGGTAAAAAACGCATTAAAATTTTCACTCAAGAAAGTCCGTTTTTAATCCGCAGTTTTGATAAATATGATTTTAAACATATTGATGGGGGTTTTGTATATCAAAACAGCGATGAAGTAGGCGAAGATGAGCTTAAAAATGCAAAGCTTATGAGTCAAAGAGAGGCAAGTAAGGAAGAATTAAAAGATCTTGAAATCGCTATGAAAATAGCAGCATTTACCAAATCAAACAATGTTGTTTATGTAAAAAATGGCGCTATGGTGGCTATAGGTATGGGTATGACAAGTAGAATCGATGCAGCAAAGGCAGCAATCGCTAAAGCTAAAGAAATGGGACTTGATTTGCAAGGTTGCGTTTTAGCAAGTGAAGCCTTTTTTCCTTTTAGAGATAGCATAGATGAAGCAAGTAAAGTAGGGGTTAAAGCTATAGTAGAACCAGGCGGAAGCATAAGAGATGATGAAGTGGTAAAGGCGGCTGATGAGTATGGTATGGCGCTTTATTTCACAGGCGTAAGACATTTTTTACATTAAGTTTAATGGAATGTTATGTTTTTTACACATAATTCAATAAAAATTAAATAAATTATGTGTAAAATATTTCCGAAAAATTTTATTTTTAGGAAACTATGATGTTTAAAACTATAGGATTTAAGGTTTCTGCTGCAATTTTTGTGGTGTTGCTTATAAGTTTTATTGTAATGCAAGTGATTTTAAATTTGGACTTTAAAAATACTGCCAATAAAATGAGCAGGGCAAATTTAGATACCGTAAGTACTTCTGTTTTTCAAACAATGAGAATGGCTATGAATTTAGGAGATCCTGAAAAAATTAAAGAAGCCATTGAAGATGCAAAAAGTATAGAGGGTATTAGTGATATTAAAATTTATCCTTCAAAAGATACTATAGATCTTTTTGAGATGAAAGCCCCTCAAATTTCAAATGATAAGCGCATTATAGAACAATTTTCAAATCCTAAAATTCAAGCTTTAGAAGAAAATGTAAATGGTGTTGTGCATTTAAGATTGATACGCCCTTTGATTGCAGATGAAAGTTGTGTTGCTTGTCATGCAAATGCTAATGTAGGGAGTGTGATAGGGGTTATGGATATATCGCATTCTTTAGAAGGTGTTCAAAAAGATATAAGTAAAACCAGTCAATCTTATATTATAATATTTACTATTGCTTTGATTTTTACCCTTTGTGTGGTTCTTTTAATGCTTAAAGTTGTTGTTGGAAAGCCTGTTTTAGAGCTTTTAAATCATGCTAAAGAATTAGCTCAAGGAAGTGGCAATTTAAAAGCTCGTATTTCAGTTAAAGGTCAAGATGAAATTGCTTTAGCTTGTGGATATATCAATCAATTTATCGAAAAAACTCACAAGGCAGTTAGCGGTGCAAGTCATAATTCAAAAAATGTAGAAAAACAAAGCAATCTTTTAAATTCAAATGCTATTTCTTTAAGTGATATCAGTTCACAAAGTCATAAGCAAATAGATCAAAGTTTTAAACTTGGTGCAAATGTTGGCAATGAACTTGGAGAACTTGCTAGTTTGTCAAATAAGGCAAATAGTGCCAATGAAAAATCCTTTTTATTATTAGAGCAAATGCTTAAATCTTTGTTTAATGTTGCTAATAAAGTATCAACAGTATCTCAAAATGAAAATGAATTGGCTAAAAAAGTTGAAAACATGGTTAATCAAGCAGGTAATATACAAAAAGCAACTCAAATGATGGATGAGATTGCAGATAAAACCAATTTACTATCCCTAAATGCTGGCATAGAAGCAGCTAGGGCTGGTGCATTTGGACGAGGTTTTTCTGTAATTGCTGAGGATGTTAGGCAGTTGGCTCAGAACAGTGAAGAATTTTTGGGAAATGTAGCTCAAATTACAAAAGAGCTTTTGCAAAGTATTAATGAGGTTAGCGCAGAATTAAAGAAAAATGCTCAAAGTATACAAGCTTTAAATGATGACACCACTTTATTGGTTGATGATGCTAATGAGGTTAAATTATGCAACGAAGATGCTAGGGCTTTGGTAACTCAATGTACTGAAAAAATAAAAATTTCCCAAGAGAATATACAAAATTTACTTTCTCGTATGCAAAAAAATGTCGAAGTAAGTGAAAAGAATGAAGAAATTTCTAAAATTCTGCTTCAAGTTGCAGATGAGTTAAAAATAGTGTGTCATAATCTCGAAAGCGAACTTAACCAATTTCAAATTTAAAGGAATAAAATGAAAAAAACGCTTCAAATTGCTTTAGCTGCAACTTTTTTTGCGGGTTGTGCTAGTACTTCTGTTACTTCATCTACTTCTAAAGGTAATAATGAACTTGTGCAGAACCAGCTTTTCAAAATAGAAAAAATTATAGTTAATGGTAAAACTTTTGATCCAAAAAACGCAGAGGAAAGTCCAAATATTAGTTTTGAAAATAATAAATTTTATGGTTATTCAGGATGTAATCGTTTTTTTGGTTCTTACCAAACTAAGGCAGATACTTTGCAAATCGAAGGTGATCGCGTAGCTTCAACTCAAATGCTTTGTCACCCAATGGATGTAATGGATTTTGAAAATTCTTTCCTTTCAAATTTCAAAGGAACTTTTAAAATTTCAAATGAAAATGGAAAACTTGTTTTAAGTAATGATGAAATGAAAATCTTTTTTAAATAATACACTAAAGCCTCGAAATATCGAGGCAATCTTCTTAAATTTGACAAAATTCCAAAAAATGATACAATTATAATTTTATTATCAAAAAAGGTAGTTAAATGATAAAATCAATTCCTGAATGGAGTGAGCAAGAATACCTCATGCTTTCTTTACCTCATGAAAAAAGCGATTGGAGTCCATATTTAGAGGAAATTTTGCAAAGTTATAAAGAATTTGTAAAAGTGGTAAGTGAATTTCAAAAAGTTTTACTTATAGCTCCTAAACAGAGTGATTTTGAAAATTTTAAAGATATAAAAAATGTTGAGTTTTTTAAATGTGATACAAATGATACTTGGATACGTGATTTTGGAGCTATAGATATAGTAGAAAATAATCGTTTAAAGGCTCTTGATTTTACTTTTAATGCTTGGGGAAATAAATTTCAAAGTGAGCTTGATAATGCTGTAAATTCTAAGCTTTTTAAAGAAAAATTTAAAGAGGGGCTTAAAAAGGTGGATTTTGTTTTAGAAGGAGGAAGTATTGACTTTAATGGAGAGGGTGTGATGCTTACAAGCTCTCATTGTCTTTTAAATGAAAATAGAAATTCTCATCTAAACAAAACCCAAATTGATATAAAATTAAAAGAAATTTTTGGTTTAAAACAAATTATTTGGCTAGAAAATGGTTTCATAAAAGGTGATGATACAGATCATCATATCGATACCTTAGCAAGATTTATAGATAAAAATACCATAGCACATTGTGTTTGTGAAGATGAAGAGGATGAGCATTATTTGCCTTTGCAAAAAATGAAAGAAGAGCTTAAAAAAACAGGCTTTGATTTAGTAGAACTTCCTATACCTAAGCCTTTATACTATAAAGGAAGAAGATTGGGGGCGACTTATGCGAATTTTGTTTTTATAAATAATGCTTTAATTGTGCCTTTTTATAAGGATAAAAATGATGAAATCATAACTAAAAGACTTTCTAAAGCTTTACCTAGTCATAAAATTATAGGAGTAGATGCAAGAGTGTTTTTACGACAAAACGGTTCTTTGCATTGTTCTTGTCAAAATCGTTTCAAAGGTTTAAGATGAGTTTGCAAAAAAAAGCAACTCTTGTAGCAAGTTTATGTGCTATTGTTTTAGCCTTGGTTAAATTTATAGTAGGCTTAACAAGTGGTTCTGTTGCGGTGCTTTCAAGTGCGATTGATTCTTTAATGGATTTTGCTATTTCTGCTTTTAATTTTTTAGCTCTTAAAAAAAGCTCACAAAAGGCGAATGAAAATTATAATTTTGGTTTTTCTAAAATTGAAGCTTTAATGGGTTTGTTAGAAGGTGTTTTTATAGTTGGCGTGGGGATTTTTATTTTTTATGAGAGTATTTTAAAGATTTATTATAAAGAAGAAATTAAAGATTTAAATTCAAGCATCTATGTGATGATTTTTGCTTTAATTATGACTTTTTTTCTTGTACTTTTTTTAAATTATGTAGCTAAAAAAACCAAAAGTTTGATTATAGAAAGTGATGCTTTGCATTACAAAACAGATTGCTTAACCAATGCTTGTACTTTAGGGGCTTTGGTTTTGATTTATTTTACAAATTTACATATTATTGATGCTATTTTTGGGATAGTGATCAGTCTTTATACGGCATTTTCTGCTTTTAAAATCATTAAAAAAGCTTTGGCTTTTTTAATGGATGAGGCTTTACCTAAGGAACAAGTGGATAAAATTTGTATTTTGATTTCTAATAATCCTGAAATAATTTCCTATCATGAATTAAAGACGCGTAAAACTCCAAGTTGTAATTATTTAAGCGTGCATTTGGTTTTTTGCCCTATAATTTCGCTTTTAAATGCGCATAAAATTTCAGATGAAATAGAAGAAGGTGTGCGTAAGATGTTTGAAAATGAAAAATGGGATATACAAATTCATTTAGATCCTTATGATGATGCAGAACAAGAAAGGCAAAGACAATGAAAATCGCTTTAATACAACAAAAATTTCACTCAAACAAAGAACAAACTATAAAAAAAACTTGCGAATTTATAGAAGAAGCCTCTAAACAAGGAGCTGAGCTTATTTGTTTAGGAGAGCTTCATCAAAGTGAGTATTTTTGTCAAAGTGAAAATGTGGATTTTTTTGACTATGCTAATGATTATGAAAAAGATGTGAAATTTTGGGCAAATATAGCTAGAAAAAATCAAATAGTGCTTATTACTTCATTATTTGAAAAACGAAGTGCCGGACTTTATCATAATACTGCAGTGGTTTTTGAAAAAGATGGTTCTATAGCAGGTAAATATCGCAAAATGCACATACCTGATGATCCTTGTTTTTATGAAAAATTTTATTTTACTCCTGGAGATTTGGGTTTTGAACCTATAAATACAAGTTTAGGTAAGCTTGGAGTGCTTATTTGTTGGGATCAGTGGTATCCTGAAGCAGCAAGAATTATGGCTTTAAAAGGAGCTGAGATTCTTATTTATCCCACGGCAATTGGTTGGTTTGATAAGGATGAAGATGAAGAAAAACAAAGGCAGCTCAATGCTTGGCTTGGTGTTCAAAAAGGACATGCTATAGCTAATGGTTTATATGTAGTAGCTATCAATAGAGTAGGTTTTGAAAAAGATGTAAGTGGGGTAGAAGAGGGCATTAGATTTTGGGGAAATTCTTTTGTTTTTGGCCCTCAAGGTGAAGAACTTTGTCTTTTAGATTCTCAAAACGAATGTGTAAAAATCATAGAAATAGATAAAAAAAGAAGTGAAAATGTGCGTCGTTGGTGGCCTTTTTTGCGAGATAGACGCATAGAATATTTTGCAGATTTAACTAAAAGATTTATTGATTAAATCAATAAATCTTATTTGTTTTGTATATTTTCAAGATAGCTTTTTATTTGCTCTTTTTCTTGTTCGTTTAAATTTATAAAACTTATTTCTTTAAGTCTTGATAAAAGCAAATTATCTTCTAAAATTTCATTTTTTCCTATTTCTAAAGAAGTGATGACGCTAGAACTTATGAGAAGTCTTTGGGTTGCATCTTTTCTTAAGCCCCATATATTATGTATGGCAATATTATTATCTGTAATTTGTCCTGCATAAAGCATAATATGTCCAGGTAAATAAAGTAAACTAAGATAAGCTTTCCCAAAGCGGTTTAAAAAATCTTTTTTTTGAGAATTACTAAGAGTGCTTATATCAAAATGATTAAAAGAATTTTTTTGTGCAGCTGAATTTCTTGGTAGATAAAGTCCAAAAGCTGAAAAGATATCACGAGTTAGTAAAGAACAATCTCTTTCAAAATTATAACCGCCCCAGCCATAAGGCAAATTTAAAACTTGTGAAAGTTGATTTTTTAAATTTTTATCATTGAATTGTAAAGGAAATTTAGATACATCTTTTTTAGAAATTTTATATTTTTTAGAGCCTATTTTTCCATAAAAATAGTTTTTATCTTCTTTGTAGCAAGGATAAATAGCGCCAATTCTACTTTCAAAGAAAAATTTACCATCCTCGCTATAGATAGGAAATTTTTCTTTTAGTGGTGTGATAAAGTTAAGATTTTCATAGATTTTCGCTCTATCGTTTGAGAAAAATTCCAAATTTTTACTTTCAACAAATCCAAATCCAGCTTCACCTAAAACAAAAGCATAACGCTTATCTTTACTAAAATGTGAAATTAAGACAGGGGCTCCAGCATTTAAAATGCCATCGCTTGCATAGTCAAAAGGAATTCCTTCATTTTCAAAAAAAGGATTTTTTAAGATAGCTCTTTGGGTTGGAAGATTTTTAATGATTGTATTTTGGATAATTAAAGCTTTTTGATTAAGTTTACCGAATTCTTGGATATTTGCGTTATTTATAGCGTTTTTAAACCATGAAAGTGGAATAATTTGTTTATTGAAAAAATAATAAGTATTTTTTGAATTTAAATATAAAGGAAAGGACCAAAAAATATTTTGTCCTTTGTAATTTTTAAACGAATCATGCCAAGGGTTAAAGAAATATTTTTTATATCGTTTTGCATCAAAATTAATATCGTAAGCAAATTGTGGCAAAATGCTTACATTTTGTTCGTATTCAAGTTTTGCATAATGTTGATTTTCATTTTTTTGTTCTAAATTTTCATGATGAAGTGAAGTTAAATTTTTTGTTGAACAAGCTGTTAAAAATAGCACTATAAAAGTAAAATATAAACAAGATTTCATAATCAACCTTTTAGAAAAAATAGTTATAATTAAAGCCAAGGAAATATAATGCTTGATAAACTAGAAAAAATTTTAGCTTATGATAATGTTTTTTTAAGTGGTGGTGCTGGAGTTGGTAAAAGCTTTTTGACAAATGAGCTTATCAAATCTTATAGAAAACAAAAAAAATTAGCCATAGCTCTTGGTTCTAGTGCTCTATCGGCGTTTAATATAGGCGGTGTTACTTTACACAGCTTTTTTTGTTTAGGGTATTGTGATGATATGATGAAATTAAGCACATTGGATCGCAATCAAAAACAAAAAGAAAAATTAATAAAACTTAAAGAGCTTTTAAAAACGATTGAGCTTATTATTATCGATGAAATTTCCATGGTTAGCGCAAGTGTTTTTGAAATGATAGGCTTTAGACTTAAAAATTCTCAATTTAATGGAAAAATTTTAGTTGTAGGAGATTTTTTTCAACTGCCTCCCGTAATTAAAGAAAAAAAGGAAACTTTATTTAACCATTCTTATTATGCTTTTTCTTCATTTTTTTGGCAAGATTTAAATTTTAAGAACATTAAACTTTCTCAACCTAAAAGAACACAAAATATGGAATTTTATAACTATTTATCTTTGATTAGACAAGGTTTTTTAGATGAAAAAATTTTAAGCTTTTTTGAATCTTTGCGAATTGATTATAAAGAATTAGAAAATTTAGAAGATGATTATACTTTACTTTGTGGTATCAATAAAAAAGTAAACAATATTAATCAAGAAAAATTAAGCAAACTTGAGACCCCACTTGTATGCTTTAAGGCTCAGGTTAAAAAAGAAGATAAGAGAATAAAAGATGAAGAACTTGATTCTTGGATTAGAAGCTTAAATATATTGGAAGAATTAAATATTAAAATAGGTGCTCGTATTATTTTTTGTGTAAATAATTGGGATAAGAATTATTATAATGGTGAGCAAGGCATTATAGAAGATATTCTTTATGAAGAGGAGAAAATTTATATTAGTATTATTAAAAATAATGGGATGAAAATTTTACTTGAACCTTATACTTTTTTCATGGAAGAACTTGAACAATCAGGTAAAGATTTTGTTGTTAATATTCTTGCAAGTGTTACACAGTTTCCTATTAAGTTAGCTTATGCTATTACTATACACAAATCACAAGGCATGAGTATTGAAAAATTAGTGTGTGATATTGATCATATTTTTGAAAATGGACAGCTTTATGTCGCTCTTTCTCGTGCCACAAATCCAAATACTTTAAAAATTTATTCTACAAAAAAGATAAATTTTGGATTTTATTTTGCTAATATTTTAAAAATAGATTCTAATGTGATCGAATTTTATAAAAAACATAATTTTTTAGATCTTGAAATACAAGAACAAATCATTTAAAGGCATTAAATGAAAAAAATATTTTTAAGTGTTTTTTTGGTTTTGAGTTTAAATGCTCAAAATCTTGAAATAGATAAAATAAGAACAGATTTGTATTCTAAAAGTGGGGCAAATGTTCTTAAAAAAGTTGAAATTTCTTTGGAATTTGATGGGAATAATTTAAAAGAAAATGAAAATAAGTTGATTGATGCTGTAAATACAGTAATTTCAGGGTTTTTTTACGAAGATATTTTTACAGAAATTGGAAAAAATAATTTTAAAAAAACTTTAGAAAAATTTTTAGATAAGAAGTATAAGATTAAATTAGATGATATATATATCATATCTTTAAGCGGAGTGGAAAAATTTGATTTAGAGGAGTTTAAACGCTTTTTAGAAAGTACTGAGGCTAAAGAGAAAGGTATGGGCAGCGAGGTAAAAAAAGCACTTGAAAACTTAGAAGTTCCTAAAACTCAAGTTCCTGGTGTTGAAAAGATCCCAACTCCTAGTGTTCCAAATTTAGAAGCCAAGCAAGTTGAACAGCTTTTCAAAGATTCAGATGAAGAAAATAAAAATGACAATGGAGAAATCAATATAGATAATTTAAATACACCTAAAATGACTCCAGATATAGAAGAAAAAATTAAAAGAGATTTAATCGCCAATCCTCCACAAATATTCAAAGAAAATAACGCAAGCAAGCCTTATCATTTACCACAAACAGGTTATGATATAAAGCTTGATGAAAATACAACGCAAAATTAGCGAACTATATCATAATTTTGCGGAATTTTTGCCTTAAAAACATCGGAATTAATTTTTGGATTTTTAATTTGATTGTTTAGATTGATTATAACATCATTTTCAAATTCATCTTTATAGGATATGCTTTGAATTTGCTCTTGATTGAGTTTAATTGTATAATTTATATTATCATATTTTGCTACAAGTTTATCTTTATCTATAAGACTTGCTTTTTTGAAAATTTCATTAAGATTTGGAATGTTATCAAGATGAGAGAAAATGACTTGCTCTAGATCGTGCTCTATTATGGTTACTTGATTTTTGTTAATATAAATCTCTTTTTTACTAGGAGTATCATAACTCCAATATGCTTGATCTTTACTCAGTATAAAATGTCCAGAATAAGAAAGTGTAGAGTTTTTGGATTTTACTATTTGGATAAAATCGCTTGAAAAGGTATTAAAATTAAGATCAAGGGCAAAAAGTTGTCCTATAAAAATAAAAAATATCAAGAATGTTTTTTTCATTTATTTTCCTTAAAAAATTATATTTTTTATATCATTCTAGCTAATTTTAATTAAATAATCGTTATAATGATAGTTTGAAAAATTTATAAAGGTTTAAAAATGTTTTTAAATACCTTAAAAGCCGTTTTTGGAACAAAAAATGATCGTGAAGTTAAAAAATACTTCAAGCGTGTAGCACAAATCAATGCTTTAGAAGGCAAATATCAAAATTTAAGCGATGATGAATTAAAAGCCGAATTTGCAAAATTTAAAGAGCAAATTTTAAGCGGAGAAAAAAACGAAAATGATATCTTAAATGATGTTTTTGCTATAGTCAGAGAGACAGGTAAGAGAACTTTAAATATGCGTCATTTTGATGTGCAGTTAATCGGTGGTATGGTTTTACACGATGGAAAAATCGCAGAAATGAAAACAGGAGAAGGTAAAACCCTTGTAGCGACCTTGCCTGTAGTTTTAAATGCCATGAGTGGCAAAGGCGTACATGTCGTTACAGTGAATGATTATCTAGCCAAAAGAGATGCTGAGCAAATGAGTGCGATTTATAATTTTTTAGGTTTTAGCGTAGGCGTGATTCTTTCTTCTCAAAATAGTGACATAGAGCACAAGCAAGCTTATGATTGCGATATTACTTATGGAACCAATAATGAGTTTGGTTTTGATTATTTGCGTGATAATATGAAATTTTCAAAAGTTGAAAAAGTTCAAAGAGAGCATAATTTTGTTATTGTAGATGAAGTAGATAGTATTTTAATTGATGAGGCAAGAACTCCGCTTATCATCAGCGGCCCTACAAATCGCACTTTAGATGGTTATATTAAAGCCAATGAAGTAGCTAAGCAAATGCAAAAAGGCGAAGCAGTTTTACCTCCTGCAAAACCTGAGGGTGATTTTGTGGTAGATGAGAAAAATCGTAGTGTTTTGATTACCGAAGCAGGTATTGCTAAGGCTGAAAAACTTTTTGGTGTAGAAAATTTATACAGTCTTGATAATGCTATCTTAGCACATCAGCTTGATCAAGCTTTAAAGGCACATAATCTTTTTGAAAAAGATGTGCATTATGTTTTAAGAAATAATGAAGTTATCATCGTTGATGAATTTACAGGGCGTTTAAGTGAAGGACGTCGTTTTAGCGAAGGATTGCATCAAGCTTTAGAAGCCAAAGAAAATGTAAAAATTCAAGAAGAAAGCCAAACACTAGCAGATATTACTTTTCAAAATTATTTTAGAATGTACAATAAACTTGCAGGTATGACAGGAACTGCACAAACAGAAGCGACTGAATTTTCTCAAATTTATAGTTTAGATGTTATTTCTATACCGACAAATATTCCTATTAAAAGACAAGATAAAGATGATCTTATCTATAAAACTCAAAATGAAAAATTTAAAGCCGTAATTGAAGAGATTAAAAAAGCCAATGCTAAAGGTCAGCCTGTGCTCGTAGGAACCGCAAGTATAGAGCGCAGTGAAGTTTTTCACAATATGCTTGTAAAAGAGAAAATCCCTCATCATGTTTTAAATGCTAAAAATCACGAGCAAGAAGCTTTGATTATCCAAGATGCAGGTAAAAAAGGTGCCGTAACTATCGCTACAAATATGGCAGGTCGTGGTGTGGATATAAAAATCGATGATGAGATTAGGGCTTTGGGTGGGCTTTATATCATAGGTACAGAAAGACATGAAAGCCGCCGTATTGATAATCAACTTCGTGGTCGTGCAGGAAGGCAGGGCGATCCTGGAATAAGTCGTTTTTATCTAAGTTTAGAAGATAATCTTTTAAGAATTTTTGGCGGGGATCGTATTAAAAGCATTATGGATCGCTTAGGTATAGAAGAGGGCGAAAGCATAGAGTCAAGAATCGTTACAAGAGCGGTTGAAAATGCGCAAAAAAAAGTAGAAAGCTTACATTTTGAAAGCAGAAAGCATTTGTTAGAATACGATGATGTAGCAAATGAACAAAGAAAAACTATTTATCGTTATCGTAATGAGCTTTTAGATGAAAACTATGATATTAGAGCTAAAATTTCTCAAAATATCGCTGAATATAGCGCAAATGTAATGAATGATTATATGCTTGATGAAAGCGGTTTTAATGTAAATTTTGAAAATTTGAAAGCAAAAATTTTATATGAGTGTTCAACTCAGATTAGTGAAAAAGATTTTGAAAATTTAAGCGTCATTGAAATGCAAGATAAGCTAAGTCAAATTCTTGAAAATTCTTATAACGAAAAGATGTCAAGACTTGAGATTAAAGAATTGCGTAATATAGAGCGTATTTTATATTTGCAAGTTTTGGATAATGCTTGGAGAGAGCATTTGTATCAAATGGATATTTTAAAAACAGGAATAGGACTTCGCGGATACAATCAAAAAGATCCTCTTGTGGAATATAAGAAAGAAAGTTATAATCTTTTCTTGGAGCTAGTTAATCGTATTAAATTTGATAGTATTAAACTACTTTTTAGTGTGCAATTTAATCAAGAAGAGGTACAAAATTTAGAAAATAAAGCCAATGAAGAAAATGAAAAGCTACTTCAAAGCTCAGTAGAAATGGGCGCAAGCGAAGATAATCTTGGCGAAGCTGAGTTTAAAAAAGTTCCACGCAATGCTCCTTGTCCTTGCGGAAGTGGAAAAAAATTTAAAGAATGCCATGGAAAAAGTGGTCCTAAGCAAGGAATTTTAGCTTGAATAAAAGCGTTTTAAAATATTTACTTTTTAAATATTTAAGATTTGATAAAGAACAACCCTTTATCAATCTTTCTATGCTTTTGGCCTTTTTGGGAGTTTGTGTAGGACTTTGCGTTTTGCTTGTAGCTATGGCAATTATGAATGGTTTTGATAAAGAATTTGAAAAACGCTTTTTTGTGATGAATTATCCTATTACTATTTTGCCTAAATTTTACGCTCCTGTAAATGATGAATTTATAGATGAGTTAAGAAAAACATTTCCAAATTTGTTATTTAGCCCTTATATAAGCACTCAAGTTGTTGTAAAGGGAGATAATCGTTTTGAAGGTGGTGTGCTTTTTGGCGTTAATTTTAATGATGAAAAAAAAATAAACGAAGTGGTTGCTAAAGCTTTAAAGGATGAGAATTTAAGTGGTTTTGATATACTTGTAGGATCAGCACTTATTGATGAATTTGGTTTGCATAAAAATGACAAACTTTCACTTATTTTTTCAAATCTTAATCCTAGTGGATTTTCTTTAGTACCGCAAACTAAACGTTTTGATGTTAAAGCGCGTTTTACTTCAGGGCTTGCATTTTATGATAAAGCTTATATGTACACAGATGTTGATGCATTGAAAAAGGTACTTGGAATGCCTAAAAATCCAAATTATGATGGAGTTCATGTATATAGTGATAATGCTTTTAAGGATGTTGAAAAAATTAAATCTTATTTAAAAGACGATTATGCTGTAGTAGGTTGGTGGGAACAAAATAAAAATTTCTTTTCAGCCTTAGAGCTTGAGAAAAGAGCGCTTTTTATAGTGTTGATGCTTATTATTTTGGTTGCAAGTTTAAATATAGTAAGTTCTTTATTGATGATAGTAATGAATCGTCGCAGTGAAATAGCACTTTTACTTGCCCTAGGTGCAAGCAAAAATGAGGTAAAAAAGAGTTTTTTTGCCTTAGGCATGCTTATTGGCGGCGGCGGTATGATAGTGGGTGTGATGCTTGCATTTTTTGCTTTATGGCTTTTAGGAAATTTTGATATTGTAACTTTACCTGCTGATGTTTATGGAACTAGTAAATTACCACTTGATTTGTCTTTAATGGATTTTTCTTTAACCATTATAGGTGCTTTAATAATCATAGCTTTATCGTCTTTTTATCCTGCAAAAAAAGCAACTCAAATTAACATTTTAGATACTTTAAGAAATGAATAAATTGTAATTTTGGAGATTTTTATTGTCTTTGTTTATCCAAAAAAATAAGAATTTTAAACCTTTAAAACCTCTATCAAAGTCAAAAATAATCACTAATTTAATTCTTTTGATTTTATTTTTAATATTGTTTTGTTATTGTAGTTTTAGTATAAGTGCTTATCATTTTGATTTTAGTGCAATTGCGACCTATAAAGAAAAATTTCTTCAAGGTTTTTTAAATACTTTAATAATCAGTTTTTTTTCTTTATTACTGAGTATAATTTTGGGTGGAGTTTTTTGTGCTTTTTCTTTAAGTTCAATTGTTTTTTTAAGATTTTTATCTATATTTTACATAGAGCTTATCAGAGGAACCCCTTTACTAGTGCAGGTATTATTGATATATTATATCGTTGCAAATAATTTAGGACTTGATAATCGATATGTGGCTGGAGTTATTATTTTATCATGTTTTTCTGCTGCTTACTTAGCTGAAATATTTAGAGCTGGAATTTTAAGTATTTCTATATCTCAGCTTGAGAGCGCTAGGGCTTTAGGGTTAAAAGAGATGCAGGTTTTTGCGTATGTAATTTTTCCCCAAGCTTTAAAAAATATTTTAGCACCTCTGAGTGGACAATTTGCAAATTTAATTAAAGATAGTTCATTATTAAGCGTTATTGCTGTAAATGAATTAACCCAAAGTGCACAAGAGATAAATTCTTATACTTTTGCTACTCTTGAAGCTTATGTAATTTTGGCTATTACATATCTTGTTTTGACTTTACCTATAAATATATTTTCTCGTTATTTGGAGAGAAAATGCCAAAAATGATTTAAAAAAGCTTGACAAATAGAGCTAATTTTGGCATAATCACATTTTTATTTCAGAAAATGTCTCGTTAGCTCAGCCGGTAGAGCATCTCCCTTTTAAGGAGGGGGCCGTTGGTTCGAATCC